>NZ_JBEZEV010000013.1:0-94932 GCF_040649055.1 Micromonospora sp. NPDC049060 | reverse complement strand
GCTTCTTGTCGGTGCCGTAGCGGTTGACGACGCTGGTCAGCGCGGCCCGGAAGCCCTCCTCGTGGGTGCCGCCCTCGTGCGGGTTGATCATGTGGTTATCGTCAGCGGCACGCGAGTCGCGAGCAGTGCCGTCACGATCAACCGGTTCCGACACGAGGAGCACGACGATCAGTAGGAAACCACAGCCAGAGGGCGGCCAGGCACCCGTCGTGCAGCGGGTCCGGATCCGGTACGCCAAGCGCGGCCCGCTGCGCTTCACGTCGCACCGGGACTTCGCCCGGGCGTTCGAGCGGGCGCTGCGCCGGGCGGGCGTGCCGATCGCCTTCTCCCAGGGCTTCACCCCGCACCCCAAGATCTCGTACGCCAGCGCGGCCCCGACGGGCGTGGCGAGCGAGGCGGAATACCTGGAGATCGGCCTCCGCGAGCAGGTCGACCCGGCGCAGTTGCGCGCCGCGCTGGACGCCGCCCTCTCGCCCGGTCTCGACGTGCTAGACGCCGTCGTGGCCGCCGGCGGGAGTCTTGCCGACCGGATCGAGGCGTCGCACTGGCGCATCGAGTTGCCCGAGGTCGACCCGGCCGTCCTGCAACGGGCGGTTTCCGCCTTCACGGCCGCCGAGGAAGTGCTGGTCGGGCGGATGACCAAGCAGGGCCGGCGCACCTTCGACGCCCGGGCAGCGGTGATACGCATCGATGTGATCGCGTCGCCGGAGACGCCTTCCGGGGCGCCGGCCGTACCGTGTGCGATACTCGAACTGGTCGTGCGGCAGGTCACCCCCTCCGTGCGGCCCGATGACGTCCTTTCCGGCCTCCGCGTGGTGGCCGACCTGGAGCCGCCGGTCTCACCGAGGGTGATCCGGCTGGCACAGGGCACGCTGACCGCGCAGGATGCGATCGCGGATCCGTTGGAAGCGGACCGCGACGGGGCAACCATCGGTGAACGCTGACCGTCGGTCGACGTTCAGGTAGGCAGACTTCGGCGGTCGCGCACCGTGCGCGCCCGGCGGAAACACTTTTGCGGCGACCCTGCGTGGCAGCGCTCACCCGCGCCCGGGGCAGCCAGAACTGGAGAACGTCCATGCTCGAGAACGAGCCCGAGGGCGGCGAACGGACCGGTTCACAGCCGGCCGACGAGACCGCTGACAGCAGCACCGTCGAGAACGCCGCCGGGGCGGAGAACGCCGCCGGGGCGGAGAACGCCGCCGGCACCGCCGACGCCGGCACCGGCGGGGCCGAGCAGGCCCCGGCCGCGCCGGTCCGACGGCGTACGACCCGGCGACGGGCCACGCCGCTCAACCAGCCGGAGCAGACCGAGGTGCCGGTCGAGGCGTCGACGGCGCCCGTGCCGGGCAGCGGCGAGGCGCTCCAGGCCGAGGTGTTCGCCCCCGTCTCCGGTGATCTCGACGCCGCCCCGAAGGCGACGCGCCGCCGCCGCAAGGCCACCACCGCGAAGGCCGCCGAGGACACCAGCGCGCCGCCCGCCGAGGCCGCCGGGCAGGCCCCCGAGGTCGCCGCGCCGCCCGCCGCGGAGGCACCGCCCGCGGCGGACCAGGCACCCGCCGAGCCGGCCGCGCCGCCGGCCAAGGCGACGCGTACCCGCCGGAAGAAGGCCGCCCCCGCCGCGGCCGAGCCGGCCGCGGAGACCCCGACCGACGCCCTCGGGGCCGGTACCGCGCCCACGGAGCAGCCGCCGGCCGCCGCCGGCATCGAGCCGGAGGCCGGCACCGGGTTCGGCGCCGCCGCCCCGCCCGCCGCGGTCAGCGGCGCGGAGAGCCGTTCCGGCGAGGTCCCGCCCGGCGTGGCGGTCACCCCGCCCGCCGAGGAGGAGCCGACCGAGGCCGTCGAGCCGGTCGTCGAGCCGGAGCCGGTCGTCGAGCCCGAGCCGCGCACCCGCCGCCGGCGGGCCGCGCTCTCCGCGCCCACCGTGCTGTTCATGGCTCCGCAGCCGGAGGACGTCCCGGTCGCCCGGGTCGTGGCTCCCGCTCCGGAACCGGAGCCGGAGGAGCCCGCCGCCGAGGAACCGGCCGAGCCGGCGCGCCGCCGCCGGCGTGGCCGCCGCGACGTCGAGGCGGTCGAGGTCGTCGAGCCCGAGGAGCCGACCGAGGAGGCCGAGGAAGCCGCCGAGGACGAAGACGAGGACGAGGACGAGAGCGCCGCGGCCCGCCGCCGGCGCCGCCGTGGCCGTCGCGGCCGTGGCCGGGGCAAGGGCGGCGCGGAGGACGCCGAGGACGAGGAGTCCGAGGAGGCCGCGCAGGCCGAGGCGGAGGAGTCCGAGGGTGACGAGGACGAGGAGGGTGAGGGCGGTGACGGGCTGACCCGTCGCCGTCGTCGTCGCCGCCGCCGGGGCGCCGGTGACGTCGAGGCGGGCGCCGACGACGGCGTGCCGACCGTCGTCAAGATCCGCGAGCCGCGCAAGACCGTCGACGAGGTGCAGGGCGTCTCCGGCTCCACCCGACTGGAGGCCAAGCGTCAGCGCCGCCGCGACGGCCGCGAGCAGCGCCGGACCCGGCCGCCGATCCTCAGCGAGTCGGAGTTCCTGGCCCGCCGGGAGGCCGTCGACCGGGTGATGGCGGTACGCCAGCGCGGCGACCGGACCCAGATCGCCGTCCTGGAGGACGGGGTGCTCGTCGAGCACTACGTCACCCGCAACTCCTCCGGCACCATGGCCGGCAACGTCTACCTCGGCAAGGTGCAGAACGTCCTGCCCAGCATGGAGGCGGCGTTCGTCGACATCGGGCGCGGCCGCAACGCCGTCCTCTACGCCGGCGAGGTCAACTGGGACACCACCGGCCTGGAGGGGCGGGCCCGCTCCATCGAGCAGGCGCTGCGCTCCGGCGACTCGGTGCTGGTGCAGGTCACCAAGGACCCGATCGGCCACAAGGGCGCCCGGCTGACCAGCCACATCGCGCTCTCCGGCCGGCACCTGGTCTACGTGCCCCACGGCAATGCGTCCGGCATCAGCCGCAAGCTGCCCGACACCGAGCGCAAGCGGCTGCGGGACGTGCTGAAGAAGCTGGTGCCGGACGGCGCGGGCGTGATCGTCCGGACGGCTGCCGAGGGCGCCAGCGAGGACGAGCTGGCGCGCGACGTCAAGCGGCTCCAGGCGCAGTGGGAGGACATCCAGGCCAAGGCGGCCGAGGGCGGCGCCCCGGTGCTGCTCTACGAGGAGCCGGACCTGGTCATCCGGGTCGTCCGGGACCTGTTCAACGAGGACTTCCGCGAGCTGGTGATCGAGGGCGAGCAGTCGTACGACATCGTCGAGTCGTACCTGTCGCACGTCTCGCCGGACCTGGTCGCCCGGCTGCGCCGGCACGTCGGCGCGGCCGACGTCTTCGCCGAGTACCGGATCGACGAGCAGATCATCAAGGGGCTGGACCGCAAGGTCTTCCTCCCCTCGGGCGGGTCGCTGGTGATCGACCGGACCGAGGCGATGACGGTCATCGACGTCAACACCGGCAAGTACACCGGCTCCGGGGGCAACCTGGAGGAGACGGTGACCCGGAACAACCTGGAGGCGGCGGAGGAGATCGTCCGCCAGCTCCGGCTGCGCGACCTCGGCGGCATCGTGGTGATCGACTTCATCGACATGGTGCTGGAGTCCAACCGCGAGCTGGTGCTGCGCCGGCTGACCGAGTGCCTGGGCCGGGACCGCACCAAGCACCAGGTCACCGAGATCACCTCGCTCGGGCTGGTGCAGATGACCCGCAAGCGGATCGGCGCGGGCCTGCTGGAGGCGTTCAGCGAGACCTGCGAGTGCTGCAAGGGCCGGGGCCTGATCATGCACACCGAGCCGGTGCCGGAGAAGCCGCGTTCCGGCGGTGGCGGTGCGGGGGAGAAGGTCAAGGCGGTCGCCTCGGCCGTGGCCACCCCGGCCGCACCGGAGCAGGGCGCCGGTACCTCCCGCCGGCGGGCGCGCAAGAGCGCGCCGGCCGAGCGCACCGTGGCCGAGGTCACCGAGACCGACGCCGACGCCGCTCCGGACGCCGAGTACCACGACACCATGGGCTACGACCTGTCCCGCTACGAGGCGGACACCGCCGCCGCCGGGGAGGTCGCCGACAGCCAGACGGGCGAGTCGGCGCGGCTGGCCGCCCCGGACGACCCGGACGCGCTCTCCGACGCCGACGGCGACGAGTCGGAGGGGGGCTCCGGTCGGCGCCGGTCCCGCCGCAGCGGCGCGCGGCGGCGTACCCGGCCGTGACCGGCTGACCGACCCGACGTGTGACAGGGCCCCTTCCCGGTGATGTCCGGCGGGAGGGGCCCTGTCGTATGGTCGATCCCCGGCCACGATCGGCCGCCTGCGGTCAGGAGAAGAACGATGCGCCGTCTGCTCGCCGTCACCGCGCTCACCGCCGTCCTGCTCTCCGGCGCCGGGTGCGCGGCCGAGCGCCCGGAGCGGGCCGACCCAACCGGCGGCGCACCGAGCGGTGGCGTCACGCCGGGCGGATCCGTCGGTGGCGGGGCGCCGGGCACCGGGCCGGGGGCCGGCAGCGGGGCGGCCGGCGGCAACGCGCCCGAGGTGTGTGCCGCGGCACAGCGGGCCGGCGAGACGGCCGTACGGACGTACGTCGAGGAACTCGGCAAGATGGTCGCGGCGGTCGGGGCGGACGACGCCGCGGCGGCCCGGACCGCCCGGGGCCGGATCTCCACCGCGCTTACCGACTGGCGCAGCACGCTGCGGCGCGAGTCGACCCGGGCCGAGGACGCGCAGCTCAAGACCCTCCTCGCGGACATGGCTGCGGAGGTCGGCACGCTGGGCACCGACGTCGACTCGATCGACGAGACCGGGCTCGACCGGCTCCGGCAGCGCCTCGACCAGCTCTGCGCCCGCTGACCGGCGGGGCCCGGTTTGGGCGTCGGCCCTCCGATGGCGTACGCTGGCCTGCGGTGCACTTTGGTGTACCGAGTTCTCGCGTGCCCGCGCCGCCGTGCCTCTGCTACCCGGCGAGCCGCCGCGGGAACGACCGACCGGCAACGGTGGGAAAAGACGCTAGCAGCCTCAACGACAGGGAGTCCGCCTCCGATGTACGCGATCGTCAAGACCGGCGGCAAGCAGTACAAGGTCGCCGAGGGCGACGTGATCGAGGTCGAGAAGCTCGTCGGTGCCCCCGGCGACGCGGTGAAGCTCACCGCGGTGCTCCTCGTCGACGGTGACGACCTGGTGACCGACGCGGCGAAGCTTGCCAAGGTCGCGGTGTCCGGCGAGATCGCCGCGCACACCAAGGGCCCGAAGATCCGGATCCACAAGTTCAAGAACAAGACCGGCTACCACAAGCGCCAGGGTCACCGCCAGCCGTTGACCCAGGTCAAGGTGACCGGCATCTCCAGCGGGAAGTAGGTCGTCCTCAGATGGCTCACAAAAAGGGTGCGTCCAGCTCGCGCAACGGCCGTGACTCCGCGGCGCAGCGGCTCGGCGTGAAGCGCTTCGGTGGTCAGGTCGTCAGCGCGGGTGAGATCCTCATCCGTCAGCGTGGCACCAAGTTCCACCCCGGTGACCTGGTCGGCCGCGGCGGGGACGACACGCTCTTCGCGCTGGCCGCCGGTTCGGTCCAGTTCGGCACCAAGCGCGGTCGCAAGACCGTCAGCATCGTGCCGCAGCAGTAGTTCGAAGGCGTTGCGGGCCGCGGACCTCGTGTCCCGGCCCGCTTCGCTTTTTTCGTGCGGGGCGTGAACCTCGCTGGAAGGATTGACGCCCGTGGCGACGTTCGTTGACCGGGTCGTCCTGCACCTGCAGGCCGGCGATGGTGGGCACGGTTGTGTCTCGATCCACCGGGAGAAGTTCAAGCCGTTCGGCGGCCCCGACGGCGGCAACGGCGGGCACGGCGGCAGCGTGTCCCTGGTGGTCGACCCGCAGGTGACGACGCTGCTGGACTTCCACTTCCGCCCGCACGTGAAGGCCGAGAACGGCAAGGGTGGCGCCGGGTCGAACCGGGACGGCGCGAACGGCCGCAACCTCGTGCTCAAGGTGCCGAACGGCACCGTGGTGCAGACCCCCGACGGCACCGTCCTGGCCGACATGGTCGGCACCGGCACGACCTTCGAGGTGGCCCGGGGCGGGCGCGGCGGCCGGGGCAACGCGTCGCTGGCCAACGCCCGGCGCAAGGCTCCCGGCTTCGCCGAGCTGGGCGAGCCCGGCGAGCAGCTCGACGTGGTGCTGGAGCTCAAGAGCGTCGCCGACGTGGGGCTGGTGGGCTTCCCGTCGGCCGGCAAGTCGTCGCTGATCTCGGTGATCTCCGCCGCCAAGCCGAAGATCGCCGACTACCCGTTCACCACCCTCGTGCCCAACCTGGGCGTGGTCCGGCTGGACAACCACACCTTCACCGTCGCCGACGTGCCCGGCCTGATCCCCGGGGCGGCCACCGGCAAGGGCCTCGGCCTGGAGTTCCTGCGGCACATCGAGCGCTGCGCGGTGCTGGTGCACGTCATCGACACCGCCACCCTGGAGCCCGGCCGGGACCCGGTCGCCGACATCGACACCATCGAGGCCGAGCTGACCGAGTACGGCGGCCTGGCCGACCGTCCCCGGCTGGTGGCGCTCAACAAGGTCGACGTGCCCGACGGCCGGGACCTGGCCGAGATCGTCCGCCCCGACCTGGAGGAGCGCGGTTTCCGGGTGTTCGAGGTCTCCGCGGCGACCCGGGAGGGGCTCAAGGAGCTCATGTACGCCATGGCGGACCTGGTGGAGCAGGGGCGCAAGGCCGCGCCGCCGGCCGAGGCGACCCGGATCGTGATCCGGCCCCAGGCGGTCGACGACGCCGGCTTCACCATCGAGGCCGCGCCGGACGGCGCCTGGGTCGTGCACGGCGTCCGTCCCGAGCGATGGGTGCGGCAGACGAACTTCGACAACGACGAGGCCGTGGGCTACCTGGCCGACCGGCTGGCCCGCCTGGGTGTCGAGGAGAAGCTGGGCAAGGCCGGCGCGGAACCGGGCGACCTGGTCCGGATCGGCGAGCGGGAGTTCGACTGGCAGCCGACCCTCTACGCCGGGGCCGACTTCATCCCCGGCAACCGGGGCACCGACGTCCGGCTGGAGGAGAAGTCCACCCGGGCGTCCGCCGCGGAGCGGCTGGCGGCCCGCAAGGCCCGCCGGCAGCGCCCGGAGGACGACGTCGAGGGCACCGACGCCGACGTCTCCGACGACGTCGACCCGGCGGACGGCTTCGGCGCCGCCGGGCCGGTCCGGGAGGCCGAGCCGTTCGACGGGCCCGGTCCGTCCCAGGGACCCGCCCCGTCCCGCATCGCGGCGGCGGGCGACGCCGAATAGCCCGCCCCGGCGGGCGACGCCGAATGGCTCGTCGCGCTCCGTGCGCGGGTCGACTGCCGGAAACCTGCCCGAAATCGCCGCCGCCTAGCGTGGCCTGATGCTGATCGAGTCCCGCCCCGCCACCGATGCGGAGATCGACGCCCTGGTCGCCGCCCAGCAGCGCGAGCTGCGGGCGGCCGACGGTGGGCTGGACGGTCAGGCGACCGTCACCCACGACGACATCCGCTACCTGGTGGTGGTCGCCGACGGGCGGGCGGTCGCCTGCGGCGGGATCCAGGCGCTCGACGCGGGCACCGGCGAGGTGAAGCGGATGTACGTCCGCCCGGCCTACCGGGGGCGGGGCATCGCCCGGCAGCTGCTGACCGCGCTGGAGGAACTGGCCTTCCAGCAGGGGTACGCGGTTCTGCGCCTGGAGACCGGCACGTACCTGCCGGCCGCGATCGGGCTCTACACCTCCAGCGGGTACGAGCCGATCCCGGTCTACGGCGAGTACGTCGGCAACCCGTACAGCGTGTGCTTCGCCAAGCGGCTGCGCGTGCCGGCCTGACCGGGGCGGGCGGTCAGTCGCCGGTGTGCGCGTGTACGGCGGTGACCGGCTTCGACTCCGGCGACGCGTGCTGACGCAGGAAGATGCTCAGCACGATCAGCGTGCCGACGGCGAGGAACTCGCTCTGCCAGTTCTGCATCGACTGGAACCAGAAGTCGCTCGTGCCGAGGAACTCCCACGCGCCGATCGGCGGCGCCCCGCTCTGCAGCGCCTGCTGCTGGTTGTAGTCGGCGGTCCCGCCGAGCAGGTGGCCGACGAACGAGCCGGCGAAGATCAGCAGCAGCGCGATGGAGAGGCTGTTGCGGTAGACCACCAGGGGCAGCCCGCCGGCGCGTACGGGCCAGGGGGAGTCCGGGGTGGCCCGCCGCTCGTCGTCCTCGGGCCGGTCGGTCTGCCCCACCGGCTTCGACTCCGCCGACCCGCGCTGCACCAGGTAGGCGGTGAGCAGGACGTAGCCGCCCATCTGGAGGAACTCCGACTCCCAGTTCTCGAAGACCGACTCCATGAAGTGCCCGGTGCCGAGGTACGCCGGCCAGCTGGTCGGCGCGGCCCCGAACTCGGCCAGCTCCTGGTTGTACGTCTGCCAGCCGAACACGCTCTGCAGGACCAGGAAGACGAGGAAGGCGCCGAACATCGCCACGGTCAGCGCGTTGTCACGCAACCACCTCGGCATGACGACCTCCTCGTCGACGGACCTCCGACCTCCGTGCCCGAAGGGCGCGGCGGGCAAACGCCGCCACGCGGCGCGGGTCAGGGACGGTCGAAGGGGTCGTCGGCCCGGGTGCCCGTGCCAACCTGGTTGGAGAGCAGCAGCCCGAAGGCGAGCATGCCGAAGCCGAGGACCAGGTGCAGCCAGTTGTCGGCGTCGTTGACCGGGATGAAGTTCGCCGCGCTCTCCCGGTCGATCGCGAAGCCGTACAGCCACAGGCCGAGGTAGAGGGCGCCGCCGCCGGCGAGGAAGACCCGGGCCCCGGCGACGCTGCGGGCCAGCAACAGGCCGGCCAGTCCGAAGCCCAGGTGCAGCGCGTTGTGCAGGATCGACACCTGGAACAGGCCGAGCAGCCGGGCCTCGGAGTGGTGGCCGGCGAACGTCATGTCGGCGTAGTTGATGGTGATGCCGGGGATGAACCCGAGCACTCCGATCAGGGCGAAGACCCCGGCCGCGGCCACGGCGGCGAGCTGCACCTTCGGCTTCGGGCCCGCCGGGCCGCCGCGTGCGTGTCGTGCCATCGATTCACCTCCGTGGATCCGCGGAACGCCCTGCCCGCGGCGCCGGCAGCGGGGGAGTGTCCGCCACCGTGCGTGGCGGGGTCGATACGCGATCCGGCGATCCTCCATTTTGTAGCGGTCCGGCGGCGGCCCGCAGGGAAAGTCACGAAGGAGGTATGGAACCGGCAACGCAGGGTAGGTCAAGAGATGCGACGGCAGGAACCGGCCGGCGCATCCCCCCCAGCACACACCCGCGAAGACTTTCCGAGCGGAAGGGAAATCATGACCTACGATCTGTCACCCACGACTTCCACGTACGGCCAGGATTCGAGCAACGGCAGCGGCGTCCGCGAGCAGGCCCGTCAGGTCGGCTCGGAGGCCAAGCACGCCGGCGGCGCCGTCGCCGAGACGGCCAAGGAGCAGGGCCGGGAGGTCGTCGGCGAGGCGAAGCTCCAGGCGCGCAACCTCTACGGCGAGGCCCGCAGCCAGCTCGCCAGCCAGGCCGGCGACCAGCAGCGGCGCGCCGCCGGCGGGCTCCGTTCGCTGGCCGACGAGATGCGCTCGATGGCCGAGCAGGGCGGCCAGGCCGGCCCGGTGAGCGAGATCGCCCGCCAGGCCGCCGACCGGGTGCACGGGGTGGCCGGCTGGCTGGAGCAGCGCGAGCCCGGCGACCTCATCGCCGAGGTGCGCGACTACGCGCGTCGCAACCCGGGGACCTTCCTGGTCGGCGCCGCCGTGCTGGGTGTGCTCGCCGGCCGGCTGACCAAGAACATCTCGGCCGGCGGCGACGGCCAGGGTGGCAACGGCTACCCCGCGTACGGCTCGGGCGCCGGCTACGACCCGGAGCGGACCGCGGTCATCCCGACCCCGCCGGCCCCGCGTGCGGTGCCGGACGCCGTACCGCCGGGCGGCTACCTCGACCCGACCCCGGGCGCGTACGCCGACCCGCAGACCACCACCAGCTACGCCGACCCCGCCGGTGGCGTCGGCCAGCCGCTGCCGCCGGTGAGCCAGACCGACCCGCTGCCGGGCGTGCCGTCGACCGGAACCACCCGTCCGTGAGCCCACGAATCACCCGAAGGGAGGCGGCGGCATGAGCATGCCGACGCAGGGGGCGGGGCTGGACTCCGGCTACCACCCCCACGACGCGGACGAGGTCAGGGGCAGCTCGATCGGTGAGCTGATGCGCCAGGTCACCAGCGACCTGTCGACCCTGATGCGGCAGGAGGTCGAGCTGGCCAAGGCCGAGATCCGCCAGGAGGGCAAGAAGGCGGGCAAGACCGCCGGCTTCTTCGGCGGCGCCGGCTTCGGCGGCTACATGGTGGCCCTCTTCCTGTCGCTGGCCCTCTGGGCCGGGCTGTCCAACGTGATGGACGCCGGCTGGGCGGCGCTGATCGTGGCCGTCATCTGGGGCGCGATCGCCGCGGTCCTCTACACCAAGGCCAAGAAGAGCGCCGAGCACATCCGCGGCCTCAAGCAGACCAACGACAGCGTGCAGCGGATCCCCGACGCGCTCAAGCCCCACCCGCAGGAGGTCACCCGATGAGCACCGACCCGGACCAGATCCGCCGGGAGATTGAAGCCACCCGGAACAACCTGAGTTCCGACGTGGACGCGCTGGCGTACAAGGTCAGCCCCGCCCGCATCGTCGACGACCGCAAGCAGCGGGCCCGCAACGCACTGCAGAATGTGAGGGACAAGGTGATGGGAACCGCTTCCGACCTGGGTCACAGCACCAAGCACGGCGCCCACGCAGTGGGCGACCACGCCTCCTCGGCGGCGTCCACCGTGAGCGACAAGGCCCACTCGGCCGCCTCGACGGTCAGCGACAAGGCGCACTCGGCGGCCTCGACGGTCAGCGACGCCGCGCAGCGGGCGCCGCACGTGATCCGGCAGAAGTCCGAGGGCAACCCGCTGGCCGCCGGCCTGATCGCCTTCGGCGTCGGCTGGCTCGCCTCCTCGCTGATCCCGGCGACCCGCCGCGAGCAGCAGGTGGCGTCGCAGGTCAAGGAGAAGGCCGGCGAGCACGCCGGGGTGGTGAAGGAGAAGCTCGGCGAGGTCGCCAGCGAGCTGAAGGAGGAGCTGCGCGAGCCGGCGCAGCACGCCACCCAGTCGGTCCGCTCCACCGCCCAGGACGCGGTGCACGCCGTCAAGGACGACACCCGCTCGGCCGCGCACGACGTGAAGGACCACGCGCAGCAGTCCCGCGAACAGGTGCGGTACTGACCAGCCCGATCACCGTACGCCGCAGCTCGCGGCCACTCCCGGAGCACCGTCCGGGGAGTGGCCGCGAGCTGTCGTGTGCGTCCCGGGCGGCTGACGGTGCGCAGAGTCAGCGCAGGTGGCGGCGGAGGGTGCGTTCGAAGTGGGCGGCGCGACGCACCCGGCCCCCCGCGTAGCGGACCCCGCCGAGGAGCACACGCCGGCCGACGGCGAGCCAGCCGCACACGCCGCGCTCCAGCAACCAGAGCGGGGCCGCCAGGGCGGTGGCCGGCGGGAAGACCGCGGCGCCCCCGCCCCGGCGCCGGCCCGCCTCGGCGAGCGCCACCGTGGTCACGGCCGCCCCGAGCAGCAGCCTCGGCCGCCGGGTCGCGACCGCCGCCGCCAGCGCCGGCAGGACCGCGAGCGAGGTGACCAGGCGGGCCGGCTGGGCCAGGTCGTCGTACGCCTGGCGGACCCGTTGGCCCAGGAAGTGGGCGGTGTCCGGCGGCAGCCGGCGTACGTGCAGCCAGGCGGGTGCCGCCTCGGTCCCCCCGTACGCGCGTACGGTGCGGATCAGCTCCAGGTTCTCGAAGAGCACGTCCGGGTCGTACCCGCCCATGGTGAGGAAGGTGCTCCGGCGTACCGCCAGGGTGCCGGGGTAGTCGGCGCCGAGCGCCCGGTTGAGCAGGGTGCGCCCGGTGTCCCACCACGCGTGCCAGGGCAACGGGTCGAAGTAGTTCTGCGGCCGGACCAGGTCCACCCGGTCGAGCAGCCGGTGCACGGCGAGCAGCCCCGCCTCGTCGTACCGGACGTCGTCGTCGGCGATCACCACGTGCTCGTGCCGGGCCGCGCCGACGCCGGTGAGCACCCCGGTCACCTTGCCGTTGACGCCGCGCAGGGCGGGATCCGGCCGCAGGTGCCGGACCAGGCCGCGCCAGGCCTCCGCGTGCCGGGCGAACACCTCCGGCGGCGACCCGTCGACCACGGTCACGTCCACCCGGGCGTTCAGCCAGCGCAGGTAGGCGGTCAGTTCGGCCAGGTCGGCGTCGTCGGTCCAGCGCAGCGGCAGCACGTACGCCAGGGGAAGCCGGCGCCCGTCGGCGCCCCCGGCCGTCGGCGCGCCGGTGCCGTGGCCGTCGCCGCCGGGAGCGGCACCGGCCGGTCGGGCCGGGGCGCTCACGCCTGCCCCGGGCGGCGGTAGACGGAGACGTGCTCGCGGCTGTGGTCGCTGAACGGCCGGCCGGACCAGTCCTCCCACCGGTGCTCGCGGCGCAGCCCGGCCAGCTCGGCCATCAGGTCCAGCTCCGCCGGCCAGGCGTAGCGGTGGTTGGCGGGCAGCAGGTGCACCCCGCCGTTGCCGATCCGGACCTTCGTGGTGGTCATCCGCTGCTCGGCGGGGTGCAGCAGGGCCGCCTCCAGCAGCACCACGTCCTCCGCCACCCGCACCGGCCGCAGCGCGCCGCCGGCCCGGAAGGCGCCCGGGTCGGGCACCCACGCCTCGACGACGAACCGTCCGCCGGGACGCAGGTGGGCGGCGGCGTTGCGGAAACAGGCCACCTGGGCGGCCTGGTCCGGCAGCGCGAAGATCGTGTTGAACGCGAGCACCACCAGGGCGAACTCACCGGGCACCCGGGTCTCGGCGAAGTCGCCGACGGCCACCTCGACCGCGTCCCCGCCGGGCTTGGCGCGCAGCCCGGCGGCCATCTCCGGGGAGCCCTCGACACCGGCGACGGTCAGTCCCCGGGCGGCCAGCGGCAGGGCGAGCCGACCGGTGCCGATGCCGAACTCGCACACCGGGCCGCCGTCGGCGAGCGCGGCGAGGCGCTCCACCGCCGCGTCGGGTGTCAGGTGCGCGTACGTCTCGTCGTAGACGTCCGCGGCGTGCCGACCGTACTCGCTGGCGTCGAAGGACACGGTGCCTCCCGGTGGCGGTGGGTGCCCGCAGCAGGTGCCCGGTTATCGACCGGGCAAACCGGCGCGTCGTTTCGGTCGGGCGGTCCCGGGTAGCGCAACTCGTGCGGGTGGTCGATCCCCGGGCACCCGGGTGGAGGAGACGAGATGACCAGCAACGGAACGAGGTGGGCGCTGCTCGGCGCCACCACCGTGACCGTGGTCGGCGTCGGCAGGGCGGTGGCCCGTCGACGACGCCGGCACCAGCCCGAGCGCCGCGACGGCTGGTACGTGGTGCGGCGCGGGGTGACGATCGACCGGCCGGCGGCGGCGGTGATCGGCTTCTGGACGGACCGGGAGCGGATGGACCGGGCGCTGGCCGGGTGGGCGACCCTGGAGCGGCTCGACGACGACCGGTGGCGCTGCGTGGCGCGGGACCCGGCCGGCGGGGCCACCGAGTGGCGGGCCGAGATCACCGTCGAGAGACCCGGGCGGCTGCGCTGGCGGGTCACCGACGGGCCGGAGCAGGAGGGCACGGTCCACCTGACGCCGGCGCCCCAGGACCGGGGCACGGAGGTCCGCGCCGAGCTGCGGTGGCGCTCCGGGCCGCTGCGCCGGGCGTTCGGACTTCTCGGCGGCGACGACCCGGACCAGGCCCTGCGGGACGCGCTGCGCCGGGTGAAGGCGCTTGTCGAGTGCGGCCAGGTCGTCGACACCCGGCGGGACCCGTCCGGGCGCGGCCCGGCCCAGGAGAAGGCGACCGACAAGGTGCGGGAGAGGCTGAGGACGGGAGGGCGGGCATGAGGGCGCTCTGTTGGGAGGGCGTCGGCAAGCTGGCCGTGCGCGACGTGCCGGAGCCGCGGATCCGCGCCGAGGGCGACATCATCGTCAAGGTCGGCGCCAGCAGCGTGTGCGGCTCCGACCTGCACCTGATCAACGGATTCCTGCCGGCGATGCGGGAGGGCGACGTCCTCGGCCACGAGTTCATGGGCGAGGTCGTGGAGACCGGCCCCGGCGTACGGCGGCTGCGCGTCGGCGACCGCGTCGTGGTCGGTTCGGTGGTGGCCTGCGGCGGCTGCTGGTACTGCCGCACCGAGCAGTACTCGCTCTGCGACAACTCCAACCCGCAGCCGGTCTTCACCGAGAAGCTCTGGGGCCACTCGCCGGCCGGCATCCTCGGCTACTCGCACGCCGCCGGGGGCTACTCCGGCAGCCACGCCGAGTACGTCCGCGTGCCCTTCGGCGACATCGGGGCGTTCACGGTGCCCGACGGGGTGCCCGACGACTCGGTGGTGTTCGCCTCCGACGCGATGCCCACCGGCTGGATGGCCGCCGACTTCTGCGCACTGAAGGGCGGCGAGGTGGTCGCGGTCTGGGGCGCCGGCGGGGTCGGCCAGATGGCGGCCCGGTCCGCCCAGCTCCTCGGCGCCGAGCGGGTGATCGTGATCGACCGGCTGCCGGAGCGGCTCGCCACCGCCGCCGACCGGCTCGGCGTGGAGACGGTGAACTACGCCGAGACCGACGTGCTGGAGGCGCTGCGGGAGATGACCGCCGGCCGGGGGCCGGACGCGTGCATCGAGGCCGTCGGCATGGAGTCGCACGACGTCGGGCCGGTGTACGCGTACGACAGGGCGAAGCAGACGGCCCGGCTGCAGACCGACCGCCCCACGTCGGTCCGGCAGGCGATCATGGCCTGCCGCAAGGGCGGCACGGTGAGCATCGTCGGCGTCTACGCCGGCCTGGTGGACAAGTTCCCGCTCGGCGCGGCGATGAACAAGGCGCTGGTGCTGCGGATGGGGCAGATGCACGCCCAGCGCTACATCCCGATGCTGCTGGACCGGATCGCGGCCGGCGAGATCGATCCCGGTTACCTGGCCACCCACCCGATGCCGCTGGAGCAGGGCGCGCGAGGCTACGAGATGTTCGAGAAGAAGGAGGACGGCTGCCTGCGCAGCGTCCTGCACCCGGCCTGAGCGTGATCGCGACCGCACCGCCCCGGGGCCGTCGAGGTCCCCGGGGCGGTGTCGTGTTCAGGCCGTGCGGCGGACGTTGGTGACCAGGAACCCGCTCGGCGGCAGCGCCGGCATCCGGTGCAGGCTCAACGCCAGGTCCTGCGGTGGCACGTCGTACCGCATCGTCGTGGTCAGGTTCGTCACCGCCCGCTTCATCAGCTCGATGGTGATCCACTCCCCGGGGCAGCGGTGACCGGTCAGGTGCTCGCCGCCGCCCTGCGGCACGAGGGCGAACGGGTCGCCCCGCCAACCGGTGAAGCGCTCCGGCCGGAACCGCTCCGGTTCCGGCCAGAGCGCCGGGTGGTGGTTGGTGCCGTACAGGTCGAGCAGCACCCGCCGGCCGCGCGGGAAGTGGTAGCCCTGCCAGTCGAACGAGCGCCGGACCCGGGCGGCGGCCACGGGGAAGAAGGGGTAGTAGCGGCGTACCTCCTGCACGAAGGTCTCGGCGGCCTCGTCGCTCTCCCGGACCCGTTCCCGCCAGGCCGGGTGGTCGTGCAGGGCCAGCGCGGCGAAGACGATGAAGCGGTCGACGGCGACCGTGGGCCGCAGCACGTTGAGCAGCTCGACGGCCGCGATCCGGCGGGGGAGCAGCCGCCCGTGGGCGTCGCGGTGCTCGGCGACCACCCGCAGCGCGCTGCCGTCGGGGGCGGGGAGCGTGCCGGCGCGCTGCCGGTCGACGAACCGGCCGATCCAGCGTTCGCCCCGGCGGCGGCCCCACAGGCCACGCCAGTGCTGGGGGCCGAGCGCCGCCGGCCCCTCGATCATCGCGTGCAGTTCGGCGGTACGCCGGTCCACCTCGGAGTTCGCGAGCGGCACGCCGGCCCAGGCGCAGACCGCGCGGGTCAGCATCCGGCCGACCTCGTCGTAGAGCACCACCGGCCCGCCCGACTCCCAGGACGGGACGCGGGCCCGCCACTCGTCGTCGAAGAGCTGCGCGAGCTGCCGGACCGCGGCCGGCGTCATGATCGACATGAACATGGCCTTGCGGTCGGCGTGGTCCGCCCCGTCGAGGCCCTGCACACCGCCACGGCCGGTGAGGGTGCGCTGCGCCCGCTTCGGCATGGCGCCCGCCCGGACGAAGCGCTCGGTGTCGTAGAAGAGCTCCGCCGCCGCCCGGCCGCGCAGGCAGATGGTGGGCTCCAGCAGCAGCCGGGCCTGGAAGATGTCGGTGCCGTGGCGGTCACAGCGTCGGCCGACGAAGCGGTAGCCGTCGCGCAGGAACGCCACCGAGCTGTCCGGGCTGCGCTCCGTCGGGATGGTCGCCATCGGGCCTCCTGACCGAAGGTGGCGGCCGTTGCCGGCCGGGTCCTGTCCGTACCTCTGCGTCTACCCGGGCCGGCGTGCCTGAACCCCGCCGCCGGGTCGGCCGCGGCGTGGGGCGGGCGGCGGGTGGTGCCGGGGAGGGGCCAGCGGACGACGCGTCTGCTGGCCCCTCCCAGGGACGCGGCGAGCTGGTTTCCTCGGGGAGCGGTCCGCGCCGGTCCGCCGCCGGCACGACCCCGGCGGTGGCCGGGACGGAACGCGGGCGGTCCACCGCAGGACGAGGCCGCCCACGATCGCCACGGGGAGGACACATGCGTGACAACAGGCCGGCGTACTGGCGGCAACGGCAGGCGCGGGAGGCGCTCGGCGCGGCGGGGGAGGTCGCGGGTGCGTCGTTGATCGCGCCGCCCCGCCGCTCGGCCCGGCCGGGCCGGTTCTTCACGGTGCACCTCGGGTTCACCGCCGCCGACCTGGCGTCGGCCCGGGAGTTGGCCGTCGGGTACGCGGAGGCGCTGAGTCTGCTGCGACCCGAGGTGGCCCTGGGCGCGTCGGCGCTGTCGCCGGCCGAGGCGTGGCAGCAGGCCGAACGGTTGTTCTGCGGCGCGTCCGGCCCGGACGGCGAGCGCTGCGCCGACGTCGCCGGCCACCCCGGCTTCCATCACGCTCCGGGACCGGGCGGGCTCGGCTGGGGCGACGGCGACTAGCCCGCCATTCGAGATCACCGATGCGGCAGTCGCGCGTGCGGGCGATGGGAAAGGTCGACCTCGTGCGCGCGGCTGTCGGATATCCGTCGCGGACGCGAATCCGGGAGCGGGCGATCGCATTTGCCGTCATCGAGAAATGGCCGTGCCGGGAATCCCGCGAGCAGTCCATTCCAAAGCGGCGACAGCCCTGCTGAGGAATTGATCTCAGAACCCGTGCCGGAGCAACCTCGCCACCGGCCGCCCGTTTTGTGGCTATTTAGTGGACGAATTCGCGCCGCCTGCGACGCCGAAAGGTCAGCCCCGATCACCAATGCCGGAAGTACCTCGTTTGTTCACCGAGGCAACCGCGCCAGGTGTTCGGGAGGTTGACTTCCCACCAGGCGGAAAACGACCGCTCCTGCGAGTTCGGGGGAATCGCACATGCACGTGATGCTGGCCTGGTTCGCCGACGACAATCTGTCGGAGAGCGCCCGGCGCGCCGCGAGACATCGCTTTGAAACGGCCGTCGCCGACGTGGTGCCCGACAGTTTCGTACGACACGAATTCGGCGCCGACGACTGGGGCGTGACCATCCTGCACCGCAGCGACCAGGGCGCCTACCGATGGCCGGCCGTCGACACCGTCGGGCCGGTCACCGCCGTGTCGCTCGGACTGCCCGTGGGTGTCGACGTGACGGGCGGCCCGGCGGCGCTGGCCGGGCGCCTGCTGGCGGGCGAGGAGGTGCACCGCGAGGTGGTGCCACCATTCGGCCTGCTGGCCCTCGACGCGGCCGGGAACTTCGCCCTGCAACAGGACTGGATCGGCATGTGCCGGGTCTTCACGGGCGGGTCGGCCGGCCTGACGGCCTTCTGCACCCGGCCCAGCCTGCTGGCCGCGTTCCTGCACGGAGACCTGCGGCCCGACCTGGACGGCTGGGCGTCATACACCCTCTGCGGGCACTTCGGCGGCGACAGCTCCCCGGTGCGGGGCGCCCGACTGCTCCGTCCCGGCGAGCGGGTGACCGGCCGCCGGCGCGACGGCGGCGGATGGCAGCTCACCACCACCACGAAGTACGCGACCGACGACGTGGTGCGGGACGGGCTGGCGGCGCAGGGCCGACCGGTGACCGAGCTGCTGGACCGTGCCGCCGACGCCATCACGACCACCGCCGCCAGCATCCACGGCCTCTACGACGAGGACATCACCCTCGGGTTGTCCGGCGGGAAGGACTCCCGGCTCATCGCCGCGTCACTGATCGCGGCCGGCCGGACCCCCAGGTTCCTGACCAACGAGGACACCCGCGCCGAGGGCGAGGTCGCCCGCGAACTGGTGCGGATCCTGCGCGACAAGCGGGGGCTGCACCCCGAGCACACGCTCCGGCTCGCCGGGGCGCGGGCCAACGTGCTCGGGACCGGCCTGCACGAGCGGGCCCGGCGACTGCAACGGCTGACCGACCACCAGTTCCCCTCCAGCTACCTGGTGCGCCCCGCCGGCCCCGGGCGTCTGGTCGACCAGGCCGGCCCGGCGACCTTCACCGGTGCCGCCGGGGAGCTCGCCACCGAATACTGGTATCCCCCGACGGACGACGACGGCGGGCCGTCCCCGCAGGAGACCGCCATCGCCCGGCTGCTGAACGCCGTGCCGGCGGGCGTGGCCGACGCGGCCGTGGTCACCGCGGAGCAGGAGAGGATCCGCGGCCTGCTCGACCACGGCAGCGGGCTCGGCCTGCACGACCTGCGCCTGGTCGACTACATCTACCTGGTGGAGCGGGTCCGCCGCTGGTACACCTCCGCCTACGCGATCGGGATGGTCACCCCGTTCCTCTCGCCCGGCTTCGTCGCCGCCACCTTCGCGTTGACTCCCGGGCAGAAGCGCGAGCGGCTGATGCACACCGGGCTGATCGCCCGCCTGGTGCCCGAGTGGGCACAGGTCCCGTTCGTCAGCGTCTCCACCGGCCCGTCCACCGCCACCCGGGTGTGGGAGGGCGACGGCCTCCAGGCCATGGCCGAACTGCTGGACACCGCCCACGGCCCGCTGACCGGTCTCGTCCGACGGCCCGCCGTGGAGAAGGCGCTGCGCACCGCCGCCCGGGGCGGCCGACCCGACCAGCGGACGCTGCAACAGTTCACCTGGCTGGCGCTCGCCTCCGAGCAGCTCGAACCCGACACCACCCGGCCCGCCACCGGCGCCGCGTACGCCCGGATCACCGCGCCCCCGCAGCAACGTCAGCCGGCCGGCGGCGCGGTCGCCCGACTGCGCTGGGTCAAACGGACCCGGCTCGGTGGCCGGCTCTGGTCGGCGGTGGCCAAGCGGGTGCGGCCCCGGCGACCGAGCCAGTGAGCGGGCCCGCCAGCGGCCGCTGGCCCCGCCCCGCCATTTGACCGACCGCCGGTACGGGGCCGGGTACGCGGAGCGCCCGGCCCCGTACCGGCGGTCAGGGAACAGCCGGCCCATCGACGGTCGTCGGCTTCCCCGGCTCGTGGAGCGGCACCAACCCGTTCCGCCGCTGACCTGCGCCGCCACCTGACGGCCGACCGTGCGGGCCGGGCGCGGTCGGTCCGGCCCGCACGCTCGGGCAGGCAGCGGTCGGCCCGACCTCAGTCCAGGTCGAACTCGCCGTCCTGGGCGCCGGCGACGAAGGCGTCCCACTCGGCCTGGGTGAAGACCAGGACCGGGCCGTCCGGCTCGGCGGAGTTGCGCATGCCGATCAGGTCGTCGACGAAGGCGACCTCGACGGCGCTCTCGGAGGTGTCGCCCTCGGCCCGCTGCCAGACCGCCCGGGAGAGGTCGAAGTCACCCTTGGGGTGCGAAGCCATCGTTCAGTCCTCCAGTGCCAGGGGGTCATGAGGGAAACACGTACGGTTTCCCATCGGGCAGGATAAGCGGATGCCGAGCCTGACCCGTGTAGAGGCGACCGCGCGTGGCGCGGCGATCACCGTCGAGTCCTATCAGGTGGACCTCGACCTGACCGGCGACGGCGAGCGATTCCGCTCCGACGTCACCATCCGCTTCCGGGCGACCCCCGGCGCGGAGACCTTCGTCGAGGTCCAACCCGCGAAACTGCTGGCGGTACGACTCAACGACCGCGACGTCGACCCGGCCGCGCTGGCCGACAACCGGCTGCCCCTGACCGGGCTGGCCGAGGCCAACACGCTCACCGTCGCCGCCGAGATGGCGTACTCGAACACCGGGGAGGGGATGCACCGCTTCGTCGACCCCGCCGACGGCGAGACCTACCTCTACGCGCTGTCCTTCCTGGACAACGCGCAGCGCATCTTCGCCGCCTTCGACCAGCCCGACCTGAAGGCCCCGGTCACCATGTCGGTCACCGCCCCGCCGGAGTGGACCGTCGCGGCCAACGGCCAGCTCGCCGCCACGCCGCGCCCCGGGCGCTGGGAGTTCGCCCCGACGGCGCCGCTGGCCACGTACTTCGTCTCGCTGATCGCCGGCCCCTGGCACGTCCGGCGCGGCGAGCACGACGGCATCCCGCTCGGCGTCTACTGCCGGCGCTCCCTGGCGGCGCACCTGGACGCCGACGCCGAGGAGATCCTCACGGTCACCGGGCAGTGCCTCGACCGGTTCCACCAGCTCTTCGCCGAGCGCTACCCGTTCGGCAAGTACGACCAGGCGTTCGTGCCGGAGTTCAACGCCGGCGCGATGGAGAACCCGGGGCTTGTCACCTTCCGCGACGACTACGTCTTCCGCTCCGCGGTCACCGACACCGAGCGGGAGCAGCGCGCCACCACCATCGCCCACGAGATGGCGCACATGTGGTTCGGTGACCTGGTCACCATGCGCTGGTGGGACGACCTGTGGCTGAACGAGTCCTTCGCGGAGTACCTCGGCACCCGGGTGACCGCCGAGGCGACCCGCTTCGACCAGGCCTGGACGACCTTCGCCCTGCGGCGCAAGGCCTGGGGCTACGCGGCCGACCAGCGCCCCTCCACCCACCCCGTGGCGCCCGAGGAGGTCGCCGACGCCGCCGAGGGCCTGCTCAACTTCGACGGCATCTCGTACGCCAAGGGCGCCAGCGTGCTGCGGCAACTGGTCGCCTGGCTCGGCGACGACGTCTTCCTCGCCGGCCTCAACGCCCACTTCGCGAAGCACCGGTTCGGCAACGCCACCCTGACCGACCTGCTCGGCAGCCTCGCCGCGGCCGCCGGGCGGGACCTGTCCGGCTGGGCGGAGCGCTGGCTGCGTTCGGCGCAGGTCGACACGCTGCGCGTCGAGGTCAGCGTCGACGCGGACGGCCGCTACAGCCGGGTGGCGATCCGGCAGAGCGCCCCCGACTCGTACCCGGTGCTGCGCCCGCACCGCATCGGCGTCGGCCGGTACGCCGCCGACGGGACGGTCGTCCGGACGGAGGTCGACCTCGACCCGGACGCCGACGGCGGCCGTACGGTGCTGACCGGGCTGGCCGGCGAGCCGGCGGCCCGGCTGCTGCTGCCCAACGACGGCGACCTGACGTTCGCCAAGATCCGGCTCGACCCCGCGTCGGCGGACGCCGTGCCGCTGGTGCTGCCCGGCCTGGCCGACCCGCTGGCCCGGGCGCTGCTCTGGGGCGAGGCGCTGGACGCCGCCACCGACGGGGAGCGTCCGGTCGCCGGCCTGGTGGCCCTGATCTCCGCCGCCCTCCCCGCCGAGACCGAGGTGATCATCGCCGAGGACGTGCTCACGCTCAGCCGCTCACTTGTCGACCGCTACCTCGACCCGCCCGCCCGCGAGGCCGCCCTGGCGCAGGTCGCCGCCGCTTGTCGGAAACTGCTCGACGGCGCCCCGGCGGGCGGCTCGCTCCAGCTCGCGGCGGCCCGGGGCTGGATCGCCGCCAGCACCGACGCCGACCGGCTGGCCGGCTGGCTCGCCGGCCGGGACGTCCCGCCGGGGCTCGCGGTCGACGCCGAGTTGCGCTGGGCGCTGCTGCTGCGGCTGGTGGTGCTCGGCGCGGCCGGTGCGGCGGAGATCGCCGCCGAGGCTGCGGCCGACCCGAGCGCCGCCGGTGCCGAGCGGGCCGCCCGCTGCCGCGCGGCGCTGCCCGATCCGGCCGCCAAGCGGGCCGCGTGGGAGATCGTCGTGTCGAACACCGACCTGTCGAACCGACTCGTCGAGGCGACCGCGGAGGGGTTCTGGCAGCCGGAGCAGACCGAGCTGACCGCCGGCTACGTCGAGCGGTACTTCGCCGACATGCCGGCCGCCGCGCGGGCGCGTACGCCCTGGGTGGCCGACCACGTCGCGAGACTGGCCTTCCCCCGGCACGCCGTGGCGCAGCCCACCCGGGAGGCGGCCGCGGCGCTGCTGGCCCGCGACGACGTCACCCCCGGCCTGCGCCGCGTGGTGACCGACGCCGACGACGACCTGCGCCGCGCCCTGGTCGCCCGGACGGCGGTCGCCGCGGCGGCGGCCTGACGGCCGACGGGGTGGTCGCCGCCCGCCACCGTGGGGGCGCCGAGGCCGGGCCGCCGGACGGGACGGTCCGGCGGCCCCCCGGGGCCGCCGGTTCCGCCCGGCCTAGGATCGCGGGGTGGAGGAAGACATCCGGCGGGTCGGGATCATGGGCGGCACCTTCGACCCGATCCACCACGGGCACCTCGTCGCGGCCAGCGAGGTGGCGGACCGGTTCGGGCTGGACGAGGTGGTCTTCGTCCCCACCGGCCAGCCGTGGCAGAAGGCGGACGAGCCGGTCAGCCCGGCGGAGGACCGCTACCTGATGACGGTCATCGCCACCGCCTCCAACCCGCGCTTCCAGGTCAGCCGGGTGGACATCGACCGGGGTGGGCCCACCTACACCGTCGACACCCTGCGTGACCTGCACGCCGAGTACGGCCCGAAGGTGCAGCTGTTCTTCATCACCGGGGCGGACGCGCTGGAGCGGATCCTCTCCTGGAAGGACCTGGACGAGATCTTCGAGCTGGCCCACTTCATCGGGGTGACCCGGCCGGGCTTCGAGTTGACCGCCGCGCACCTGCCGGCCGACACGGTGAGCCTGGTGCAGGTCCCGGCCATGGCCATCTCGTCCACGGACTGCCGGGCCCGGGTCGCCCGGGGGGAGCCGGTCTGGTATCTGGTGCCGGACGGTGTGGTGCAGTACATCGCCAAGCGACGCCTCTATCAGCAGTGATTCGGCCCGTTATGGGGCGGTTCGGGCGGGTAACGCGCCAGAACTGACGAGTCGGGATTCCACCGGGTGTGAGACGCTTGGAGGATCGCACGGTTGATCGAAGGAGAACGGTGACAATTTCCGAACGCGCCCACGAGTTGGCCATCGCCGCCGCCCAGGCCGCGGCCGACAAGAAGGCGCAGGACATCGTCATCATCGACGTGGGCGACCAGCTCGCCATCACCGACGCGTTCCTGCTCGCCGCGGCTCCCAACGAGCGTCAGGTGCTCGCCATCGTCGATGCCATCGAGGAACGGCTGCTGGAGCTGCCGGAGAAGGCCAAGCCGATCCGGCGCGAGGGCGAGCGGGGCGGCCGGTGGGTGCTGCTCGACTACGTCGACATCGTGGTGCACGTCCAGCACACCGAGGAGCGCGAGTTCTACGCCCTCGACCGGCTCTGGAAGGACTGCCCGACGATCCCGTTCGTCGACCGCGACCTCGTCGACGCCGAGTCCGGCACCGGCTCCACCACCGCGGAATGACCCGCCTGATCATCTGGCGGCACGGCAACACCGACTGGAACGCCGCCAGCCGGGTCCAGGGGCAGACCGACGTACCGCTCAACGACCTCGGCCGCGAGCAGGCCCGCACCGCGGCGCCCCTGCTGGCCGGGCTGCGGCCCGACGCCATCGTGGCCAGCGACCTGAGCCGCGCGGCGGACACCGCCGGCGCGCTGTCCGTGCTGACCGGGCTGCCGGTGCGCACCGACCCACGGCTGCGGGAGCGCCACTTCGGTTCCTGGCAGGGGCTCGCCCTCACCGAGGCCGCCGAGCGCCATCCCGCCGAGTTCGCCCGCTGGCAGGCCGGCGACCCGGACCCGGGCGCCGGCATCGAGACCCTGGACGACCTCGGCAAGCGGATGGGCGCGGCCCTGTCCGACGCCGCCGACGCCGTACCCGGCGGCACCGTGGTGGTCGCCACCCACGGCGGCGCGGCCCGGCAGGGCTGCGGCCACCTGCTCGGCTGGGAGCACGCCGTCCTGCGCACCATCGGCGCGCTGCAGAACTGCCACTGGACCGAGCTGCGCCACGACGCCACCCGGGGCTGGCACCTGCGCGCCCACAACGTCGGCCTGATCACCGTCCCGGCCACCGAGGCCGTCTGACCCGGGCGTTCCCCGACGACATCGGCTAGCGTGCCGGGCATGCCCGTCGCGGTCGTCACCGACTCCACCGCCTACCTCCCGCCCGAGCTGCTGCGCGTGCACCGGCTGACGGTGGTGCCGCTGGCCGTCGTGCTCAACGGCGCCGAAGGGCTGGAGGGGGTGGAGACCACCCCCGCCGACGCCACCCGGGCGCTCGGCGGCCGGCGCGTCTCGGTGAGCACCTCCCGCCCCGCGCCGGAGCAGTTCGCCCAGACGTACCGGGAGCTGTTCGACGCGGGCGCCGACGGGATCGTCTCGGTGCACCTGTCGGCCGAGCTCTCCGGCACGGTGGAGGCTGCCCGGCTGGCCGCCGCCGGGTTCGACGACCGGGTCGCCGTGGTCGACAGCCGCTCGACCGGCATGGGCCTCGGCTTCCCCGCCGTCGCCGCCGCCACGGCCGCCGAGCGGGGCGGGGACCTGTCGGCGGTACGCGACGCCGCCGTCGACGCCATCGCCCGTACCAGCATCTGGTTCTACGTCGACACGCTGGAATTCCTTCGCCGGGGCGGCCGGATCGGCGCCGCCGAGGCGCTGCTCGGCACCGCCCTGTCGGTCAAGCCGATCATGCACATGCCGGCCGGCGCGATCGTCCTCCGGGACAAGGTGCGTACGGCCAGCCGGGGCGTGGCGCGGCTGGCCGACCTGGCCGTCGAGGCCGCCGGGGACGCCGACGTCGACCTGGCCGTGCACCACCTCGCCGCGCCGCAGCGGGCGGAGGCGCTGCTGGAGGCGCTGACGGCCCGGCTGGGCGACCGCCTGCACGACTCGTACGTCTCGGAGGCCGGCGCCGTGGTCGCCGCGCACGCCGGGCCCGGCCTGGCCTGCGTCGTCGTGCACCGCCGGCCGCCGGTCAGCGGCTAGGGTGTCCTAGCCGACCGTGATCGCTGTCGATCACGCGGGGCAGCGCCGACACCGGCCCGGATGCCATCGTGACCCGATGAAGGACGACCTGCACAGTTACCTCAAGGGCGGCCGTGACGCGCTGCTGTGGAAGCTCGACGGGCTCAGCGAGTACGACGCCCGGCGCCCGCTGACCCCGACCGCGACCAACCTGCTCGGTCTCGTGAAGCACGCGGCGGCCATGGAGATCCTCTACTTCGGCGTCGTGTTCGGCCGGCCGTTCGCGCAGGAGCTGCCGTACGTCGGCGACGGCGCCGAGGCCAATGCCGACATGTGGGCGACCGCGGACGAGAGCCGCGAAGAGATCTTCGCGTTGTACCGTCGCGCCAGCTCCCACGCCGACACCACCATCGAAGCCCTCGCGCTCGACGACGTCGGCCGGGTGCCGTGGTGGGGCGACGCCACGGTCACACTGCACCGCGTCCTGGTCCACGTCGTCGCGGAGACACAACGGCACGCCGGCCACGCGGACATCGTGCGCGAGCTGATCGACGGCGCGGCCGGGCTGCTGCCCGGGAACGACAACCTGCCACCCGCTGACGAGCCGTGGTGGCGGGACCACCACCAACGGGTGGAGCAGGCTGCCCTCGACGCCAGCAACCGCTAGGACGGGGCAGGTGAGCGGTCCGGGTCCCGACGCGCTGAGCTGCGGTTCCTCGCCGCCCTAGCACATCACCCGCATGATCAGGCGGTTGTCCACAGGCGGCGCCGTCATCCACAGCCGTACCCCGGCCGGCCGCGCGCCCCGGGCTCGCGGACCTAGCTTCGCGTCGTGTCAGAAGACGAGGAGACGGTGGTCCGGGAACGACTGCGCCAGCTGGTGGCGGGCTGGCCGTCGAGCGCCGCACCGGCGCACCCCGGCGGGTCCGCCGATCCCCTGGAGCGGACCGGCGAACCCGTCGGGCCGTTCGACGACCGTCAGGGGCCGGCCGGGCTGTCCGGCGATCATCGGAGGCTCGCCGGGCTGTCCGTCGACCGTCCGGGCTCGGTCGGGGTGCCGGAGCCGGTCGTAGCGCTGCCGCCTCGTACACCGGCGTCGCCACCGCGCACAACGGCGCTGCCGTCCCGCACAGCGGCATTGCCGGTCGGCGCGGCGGCGGCGCCGGAACCCGACCCGCCGGCCCGGGCCCCCGAGGCCGGTGTGGCGTCCCGGTTGCCGGGGCCCGGGGCGTTCGACCCCGGCCGGCGGGGAGTGCGGGCGCTGGCCGCCGTCGCCGTGCTGGTGGTGCTCGGGGCCGGCTTCTGGGCCTGGCGGTCCCGGCCGCAGACCGAGCCCGTCCGCCCGGTCGCCACCGCCGAGGCACCCGATGCGACGGTGACCGGCCTCGCGGAACCGGCCGCCACGTCGGCCGGCGAGCTGGTGGTCGCGGTCGCCGGCAAGGTACGCCGCCCCGGGCTGGTCCGGGTGCCGGCCGGCGCGCGGGTCGCCGACGCCGTGGAGGCGGCCGGCGGGGCGCTGCCGGGAGTGGACGTGGCCCTGCTCAACCCCGCCCGCAAGGTCACCGACGGGGAACTGATCCTGGTCGGCGTCGCGGCACCCCCGGGCGCGCCACCCCCGCCCGGGGCGGCTCCCGGCGGCGCGCCCGGAGCGCCCGGCGCGGGCGGCCGGCTCAACCTCAACACCGCGACGCTCGCGCAGCTCGACGCGCTGCCGGGCGTCGGGCCGGTGCTCGCCCAGCGCATCCTCACCCACCGCGACCAGCAGGGCGGCTTCCGCTCGGTCGGCGACCTGCGCCAGGTCGACGGCATCGGCGACGCCCGCTACGAGCAGCTCAAGGACCTGGTGACGGTGTGACGGCGGGCAGCGCGCTGGGCTCGCCCGGCCCCGGCCCCGGCCCTGGCTCGGCTGGCTCCGGCTCGGCTGGCTCCGGCCCGGCCGGCTCCGGCTCGGCTGGCTTTGGGACGTCCGGCGCCGATGCCGGGGGCGATCGGGTCGCGGCCATCGACCTGCGGCTGGCCGGACTGGCGGTGGCCACCTGGCTCGCCGCGCTGGCCGGGCTGCACCTGACCGTCGGCGAGACCACCCTGCTGGCGGCGGTGGCCGCCGGGGCGGCCGGGCTGGGCGGCCTGCACCTGGCCGGCGTCCTCGGGCGGCCCGCCGGGCCCGTCCGGCGGTACGGCTGGATCGCCGTCGCCGTGCTGATCGGCGTGGTCTGCGGCGCGACGGCCACCGCCGCGCGGCTGTCCGTCCGCGACTCCGGTCCCGTCCGCGCCCTGGTCGAGGAGCGGGCGGTCGTCACCGCCGAACTGGTCGTCCGCGACGATCCCCGCCCCGTACGCGGCGTCGCCGGGCGCCCGGCCACCCTGCTCGTGCCGGCCGAGCTGACCTGGTTCACCGGGCCGGACGGACGGCGGGTCGCGACGCCGGCCCGCGTGCTGGTCCTCGCCACCGATCCCGCCTGGCGGGGGCTGCTGCCCGGTCAGCGGCTGACCGCCGAAGGACGGCTCGCCGCCCCGCGCGGCGGCGACCTGACCGCGGCGGTGCTGAGCGCGGCCGGACCGCCGGTGCCGCACGGGGCCGCCCCGTCGGCGCAGCGCGCCGCCGGATCGTTGCGGGCCGGCCTGCAACGCGCCTGCCTGCCGCTCCCCGACGAGCAGGGCGGCCTGCTGCCCGGCCTGGTGGTCGGCGACACGAGCCGGCTGCCGCCCACCGTCGAGGAGGACTTCCTCGCCACCGGCATGACCCACCTGAACGCGGTCTCCGGTGCGAACGTTCGTTAGGGGTAGTGCTACGGTAGCACGTCATGGGAGATGCGAAACCGGGTCTACGCGCCGCAGTCATCGCCATCATCTACGCCCGGGTGAGCGACGACGACAAGAGGCAGCGTCGGTCGGTCGGCGAGCAAGAGCAGGAGTGCCAGCAAGACGCAGCCGACCAGGCATGGACCGTTGCCCGGGTGTTCGTCGACAACGACCGCTCAGCCAGCCGCTACGCCCGCAAGCAGCGGGAAGAGTACGCCAAGCTGCTGGACTACCTCGCCACTGAGCACGTAGACGTGCTGATCCTGTGGGAGTCGTCGCGCGGTGGTCGAGAGCTTGAAGGCTGGGCAGGCTTGCTCAACCTCTGCCGTCGCCGTCGAGTCCGCATCCATGTGGTTACCCACCGGCGGACGTACGACCTTGAGAACCCCCGCGACTGGCGCACCCTCGCAGAGGACGGCGTCGACTCGGCGTACGAGAGCGAGAAGACGCGAGAGCGCATCTTGCGATCGGTGCGTGGCAAGGCTGCCAGCGGGCAGCCGCACGGGAAGTTGCTCTACGGGTACCGGCGGACCTACGACGACCGGGGGAACTTCATCGCCCAGGTCATCCACGACGAACACGCCGAGGTAGTCCGGGAGGCTGCCCGGCGGGTGGCCAGCGGGGAACCGTGCCGGTCGATCGCGCTGGACTTCAACGCCCGAGGCATCCCCACGCCGAGGGGTGGCGCGAAGGGTTGGACGCTCAGCCAGATCGGCCGGATGTTGCAGAACCCCGGGTACATCGCCAAGCGGGTACACCTCGGGAAGATCGTGGGCGATGCGAAGTGGCCAGCGATCCTCGATGCCGAGACGTACGCGGTGTGCCGGTCGATCCTGACGGACCCACGGCGGAAGACGCAGCGAGACACAGCCGTGCGCCACCTGCTCTCAGGACCCGCGCTCTGCGACGTGTGCGACTCACGGATGCGGGTGCAGAAGAACCGGACGCACTACGCCTACGTGTGCGCCGAGCGGTTCTGCGTCTCGGTGAAGACCACGGTTCTTGAGCAGTTCGTGGTGGCCGTGCTAATGGCTCGGCTGTCCCGGCCGGATGCGCTCGACCTGCTCAACCCTGAACGCGAGGTCGGTAGCCGCCAGCAGGCAGGCGAGGAAGCCAAGCGCAAGCGGGAGAGGCTTGACGAGTGGTACGCCGCAGCCGCACGCGATGAGATCACCCCGGCCGGTCTCGCAGCCATCGAGCGGACGTTGCTCGCCGAGATCGAGGATGCCGAGCGGCGGGCGGAACGTGTCGATGTGCCGCCGTTGGTGCGGGACCTGGTCGGCCCCGACGTTGAACAGAAGTGGGAACGACTGACCATCGGCCAGCAACGCGAGGTGGTGTCGCTCCTGCTTGAGTTGCGCGTCGGCAAGACGTACCGGGGTGCTCGGTCGCTCGACCCTGCCCGGCTGGGCAACTCTCGGTGGCGGGGGGACTTGCAGACGTGGGCTGAGCGAGGGTTGGTCGAAGCACCGTAGGGCTCTGACGCATAGGCTCAGGTGCCACGCGTTAGCCGCGCGACAGTGCGTTGTACAAGTTCGACTTCTTCCTGTGCTTGCTTCAGTGTCTTCGCTGCCCAAACTTGCTTGTTGATGCAGTCGACTCGCCTGTCGTTCGCTTCGTAGCGAGTGCAGTCCGCTGCCAGCGCCATGCTGATGTTCTGTTGGAGCATCAGCGCATCGTGCTCCCGCTGTTGAGCACCGCTGTCAACAGCCCGGTTGGCGGGTTCTGGCGAGGACTGCAGGGTCACCGTCGCCATGGCGAGTAGCCCGGTCAAGAAGGCCACACCGACGGCGAACCATCCTGTTGTCCGAGCTGCTCCACGGGTGGCGCTCGCGTTGATCACCGCGCTCACTTCGGTGGCGCGGGCGGTGATGTACGCGGCCTGCGCCTCGGGGCTGATCGTGCGCTTCTTCGTTCGCCGACTCATCCTTTTCCTCCCGACGGAAGGATCTCACAACTCGGCAAGAGGGATGCCTTCGGTGTCAGTAAGATCTGTTGAGCGCGCTTGCTCCTAATTCCGCAGGCCGATGCAAGGTGGTGTCACTCCTGCTTGCGCGTCGGCAGGACGTACCGGGGTGCGCGCTCCCTCGATCCCGCCCGACTCGGCGCAGGCGGGTCAGGCGCTGTCCGTGACTTGGAGAACCTTCGGGAAGCGGCTCCAGCCATCAGCGAGCGACCACCGGAAGCCGTCCCCGCTGTTCCATGTACTGATCGCCCACACATGCGTGATCTCCGGCGGCAAGACCGGGGGCACGGTCGGAAGCGGTGCTTCGTTACGCATGAGGAGATCGACCACGGAGAACGGCGCGGTTGTGAAACCTGGGAAGATCACGAAGAGGTGCCGCTCCGGAACTCCGGACCGGGCAAGCTTCTGCAGATTGTCTGCCTGATCAGGTTCCGGAAGCCAGTCGCTGAACCAGGATGCAAGAGCATCTCCCGTGTCGGCCACCATGCCACCACTCTTCTCGTGGGGGAGTTGGATGGTCGGGTAGATGCTCCCTGGAAACTCCGTCCCTCCCTGGCCGGCGGTAACCACACCGAGGGCGTCAAGTTGCTGAGCAACTGGATGCAGGGGGCGGCGATGGCTCCGCACCTCCGTGATGCCGAGCCGTTCAAGCTCGGCCAGTAGCGACGGAAGCTCCGCCCGGACACGCTTCCCACGCGCAGACGGCAGCAAGCTGACGAACCAGCCGCCGACCAGTTGAGGCTCGATCCAACGCTGACCCTTGTTGATCAACTTCCACAGCGGTATCGACTCCGGATCCGCCGCTGAGGTGACCTCTACTGCCCCGAACCGCTGGCCGGACCGGATGAGATCGAGGTCATGCATGCCTGGCTTGGATCCGTCATCGTGCTGCTTGACCTCTGCGTCTCGCAGCGTTGCCTCGATGCATGCCTTGACCCATCGCTCTTCGCCCCGGAGCTTCGCCATGCTGGCAACTATCCCGCTGGATGGTTCATGCGTCGAGTCTGTATCTAGCAGAGGGCGGCCATCGCTCGGCCTTCTCGGCACCCTTGTTCGGTGCAGGACGTTGGTAGCCTGCTCGGATCCAGGATGACGTCGATCCCCTCCCGAGGCAGGCAGAGTGAACACCGCCCAGAAGATCACGGCTGGCATCGCACTCCTTGCCGCACTCGGTGTCGGTGCCCTGCTGCAAGCCTGGGTTACCCACCTTCTGCATCGGCGCGAGAGGAAGGTCAACATCGCTGACAAGTCGGTGCAGATGGCCGCGACACTGATGAACAGGATGGAAGCGGAGCTTGGACGTGCTCAAGAGGCGCTCGACAAGGCTGAGCGAGAAGCTCAAGAGCTGCGTGCGGAGCTGGCCGAAGTCGGGTCGATCAGCGAGCAGAGGGCTGCCCTCGCCGGCATGGATAGGACGTTCAGGGAGTCTGCCGTTCACCTACGCGGGGCGGCAGCCGCACTCGCCAAGTTGCAAGGCGAGGTGCGCGAGGTGCAGAACTCAGGCCGGATCGTGAGTCAGATCAGCATGTTCCCGAGTAGCCCACCGCCGGTAGATGAGGACGTGTGGGCGGAGATGGTCGACCAGCACGAAGAGGACGAGTACCGGCGCGGGGTCGGTAGGGGTGGGGGTTGACCCCTTGGGCCGAAACTCCCCGACCGCCTCGTCTTAGCGGCTGAGATCTTGCCACGGTTCCAAGGTTGTCGAACCGGGGGCATCTGGGCTCTGAGCAGGGCGGATGCCGAGTGAGCCTGTGTCGATACCTGCCACTGTTGCAAGGTCGACCAGCCGGAAACGCCAAGAGGCGGGGTGCCAGGATCACTCCCAGCACCCCGCCCCATCGTCGCTCGGTCAGCCGGCGATCCGGGCGACGGCGTCGACCTCGACCACCACGCGCACGCTGACCGTGCGGGAGTTGCTGAACTCCTGCCCCGGCTTGCCGGCCTCGGTGGTCGCCTTCTCGCTGACCACGCGGGCAGCCTTGACCCGGCCGATGCCGGCCGCCATCTCGCCGACCAGCTCGCCGACGCTGACCCGGGTGTACTCGTTGACCTCGGCGGCGCGGTACTTGCGAGACGACAGAGTGAACTCAACCCGCACTGTGCGCCGCTCCTGGTCGCCGTCGCGCTCCTGGTTGGTGACGGTCGCGTCGTCGAGCACGGCAGAGATGCTGCGGACGGTCACCGCGTAGAGCGGGTTGTCAGCGTTGTGGGTCACCTCGCCGCCCCGGCTGCCGATGTCGCTCGCGAGGTCGAGACCGAAGTCCCGCAGCGCCTTGCCGTCGACCTCGGCCGGCAGTGTCGGTACGTCCGGCTTGACGTTGGTCAGCCGGACATCGACCGTCACCCCGGCAGGGTTCGGGCTCGCGTGCGTGGCGACCAGGGCAGCGCCGCTCGCCTCGATGCCAGACAGACCCGCCAGCATCACAGCGCCGTCGACCGGGTTGCCGTTCGGCGTGACCACGGTGATGCCGACCCGGCCGGACATGATCCCCGTGGCGGGGTTGGTGGTGGTCGCGTTGGCCTGGTTCACGTAGACACCGGGCGCGCTGCGGTCGTCGGCGTTCACCGTTACCGACATGCCGAAGCAGCCGAAGGCGAACGGGTCAGCCTCGATCCGCTCGGCGACGAACCGTGCCAGCGTCGGCGAGTCGATCGCCTGAGCGGAGTCGAGCGCCATCTCAGCCGGCTTGATGCCCTTGCGGGCGGCACCGATCAGCAGTTCGGCGCGCTCGATGGCGAAGTGAGCGGCAGCCAGGTCGAGCGGGGAGATGGTGTCGTCGCCACGGGTCAGCCGGGTGATCAGCTCGGCGTGGGTTTCCTCGGCCTGCTCGTGCTCGGCCTGCCGCTGGTCGACCAGGGCCCGAGCCTCGGCCAGTCTCTCGGCGGCCTGCTCAGTGGCGGTCTTGGTATGGGTGGTCTTGGTCTTGATGGTGCTCACTGTTGATCACGCTCCTGTGCGTGTCGTAGGTACAGAGGGGGCGGGATGCAGGCACGCCGATGTGCCCGGTCTCCCGGGTGTTGCTGGTTGGGGCGGTGTTCAGCCGATCGGGGTCAGGCGCAACGAGGCGTGCCACAACTGCTTGGTGCGGTAGAGGCCGCACTCACGGGACAACGCCGGCTCATCCCGCCGACGTAGCCGGAAGAACAGACCCGCGTAGGTGGGATCGACGTAGCCCGGGTGGACCCGGGTGGATCCCTCCTCGGAGTACCGGAGGTCATCAGGGTCAAGGATGAGGTGACCCTCGTGGTGGTAGGTCGCGATGTTGATCGTGACGCGTGCCCACTGCCCGGACCTCGACAGGATCGGCACTTCCCTGGAGGGACGCCACATGATGGCCGGCACCGCGCCGGTCGCCCTGATCGGAGCGTGCCCGGCGGGCAAGCTGATGATCTCCCCGAGGTGGCTGTACGCGTTGTCGATGAGCTGCGCCGTCAGGATGGTTGGGTCAGCCGGCAAGGTGGTGGTCACTGCTGGACCTCGGCCACCGCAGCGTCCCGCCGGACGCGGCTGCTGACCTGGTTGCTGGCACGCTCGGCAGCCCGGCAAGCGAGCATCGCCCCGGACAGCTCGGCAGCCGCCTCGTCGATCTCAGGCGACCAGGTGAACGGGTACGCCTTGACCGACACCAAGGCAAGCCGGTGCTGAGCCTCCCGCAGCTCGACCCGTGCGACGGCAACGCGTTTGCGGTGTTCGTCAAGCTCGGGGTTGTTGGTGTTGAAGATGGCGGAACTCCCATCCGCTCGGGGCCCGTGGGTCGGGCCCGTTCATGTGCTCCTTCCTGTTGGGGTCTTCCTGGTGGTCGCCCCCTCCGGGGGCGTCTTCGTCTTGCCGGTGATCAGCTCGGCCGGTGACCTGTGATCGCCCCGGATGGGGCGTCATCTTCTCGCCGCTGCCTGGTCAGCCGGGAGCGCAGCGGCACGGCGCGCGTAGCGCACAGCGCCACAGGGCTACCGGCTGTTCGGTTGAGATCGAGGGTGTAGAAGAGAAGAGAGTACGTTTGCGTTTCCGCAGGTCAGAGCCCGGATGGCGAAGCCTCACAGGCTTCACATCGAAGCCTCACAGGCTTCACGCGGCCCCCGCCAGGCTTCGCGAGATCCCGTGTTCCTGGCAGGTGTAGGAACCCCTACCGCCCCGTTGGAAGATCCGTCGAGACACCACGAGGCACCGGGAGTTGGACTCGGGCTCGATGAGCCCCAGTTCCTTGGCCTTCCTGATCGCCTTGTCGAGTACCTGCCGGCTCGGCTCCTTGCCTCGCTCGTCGGCGAGGATCCGTCCCAGCGGCAACCCGTCGAACTTGCTGTGTCCGATGTTGTTGGCCCAGCCGATCGCGGCTGCCTCTACCCGATACATCAGCGAGTGCCGTGGGTCCTTGGCCTTCCGTCGCTGTGCTGCCTGGCTGAGTCCGCCCCAGTTGTCGCCGTTGAAGTTGATGGGCATCAGTCGGCGTCTTCCTGTTCGACCGGCAAGCCGACCGCGTCGAACAGGTCCCAGACTTCGCCCCAACCGAGGAGGAGGTACCGCGCCTCATCCATCGACTCGGGGTCGCCCTTGGCCTTCAACTCCCGGTAGTAGGCGTGGGCGTTCAGGGCCCGTCGGTAGGCGTCGGCCAGAGCGGGCAGGTTGAAGGTTGGTGGGACGCTCATCGGCCACCGCCCCAGACCGCGCCCAGCTCGATGGCGCGCAGCAGGCACAAGGGCAGGTAGCGGGACGTGGGTCCGTAGGTTCGGTGCATCCGGGCCGCCTCGGCTTCCGCTTCGGCGAAGGTCTCGGTTCTGATGCCGGTGTCGCGGTAGCCCTCGGATCGGGTCCACTCGGCGACCAGGTACCGGGTCACTGGGTCACCACCTGGTGGTGAGTCGCGGTGAGCAGTCCACGCAGCCGGGCGCGTTGGTCAGGGGTCAGGGGTGGCGCGGCCTCGGCGATGCGCCGGGCGATCTCGCGCAGTTTGTCGGTCAGGTTGATCACCTACCTTCGTGATGCGACCCCGCCGGTCGGGGTCCTCATCGCGCCTCCCTTCGTCGTTGTCTGCTTCCGGCTACGGCCGCCGGTCGCCTGTCTGTGCGCGGGTCGCATCGCGCCGTCTCGCTCGCCGAGGACGTTCCTCGGGTCGTGGCGTAGTTCGTCGCTGCGTCGGTCCACGCTGGTTGACCCGCCTCGCAGTGGGCCGGGTCGCACGATCTTGAGTTGTCCACTTCCAACGCAGGGCAGTCAGCCCCACATGAACCACTCTACCTCATCCAACTCTGGGTTGTCAGCACGAAGCTGAGTGGCGTGAGGCACACGCCTGACAGTCCGGGACTGGCAAGCCTGGGTTGGATGTGGCAGGCTGTGCGGCATGAGCGCGGCGAAGAAGATCACGAAGACGAAGACGGAAGCCGGCTGGACCGTCACCGCAACGTGGGAGATCGGGGAGGATGGGCCGATCTCCACGGGACCATCCTCGGTATCGGTGACGCTGGCACCGGACGCTGATCCGAAGGTGAAGGTGCGCGGGTACACGACCGGGGTAGCGCGCCGGGTGGAGAGGCTGATCTCTGACATGCAGACCGAGGTGGTCGGCCAGCCCGAGGCGACGCACCTCTCGGGGATCTCTGCGCGTGCCCTGAGAGACGCCGTTGCCGAGATGCCGGACAGCCCGCGCAAGGGGCCGGACGCCTACTACCGGGGACTGCTCGAACTGTTCGACATGCTGGACGCATCCGGGCACCCTGCCCCGATCAACGTCCTGTCGGACCGCCTCGGGGTGCCGAAGCAGACGATCAAGACGCAGCTTGCTACAGCACGCCAGCGGTACCGCTCGACCACATGACTCCGTACGACGAAGCGCCCCGGTCGCCCGTGATGAGTGCCAGGGCTCCGTCGTTGTGTGGCTCACGCGTCGTCAGCGACTTCATCAGCAAGGGGTGCGTCGGGCACCTGTTCCTGTCCCGCCTTCACCCACGAGATGATCCGGCACCGGCACTTCCCGTACACCTCACCCCGAACCACGTCACCAACTTGGACACGATGCGCAACTTCATCTACGAGCCGCTGGGCCTGCGCATGGAGCTGTGTCGGAGCCGGTGGGTCGGCGTGTCCAGGCTCGTCGGCAGCGAATTCGGACCCGGAAGCCACGCCGGTATTCTGTCGAACAAGCGTACGAAGGTGCACTCCGACACGCAGATCACGCGTACGGCTCGCTAAGGTGTTCCCGGCGCACGAAACGGACTGATCTGGTCTCCGAGATCGAGGCCGGTACGGATCGCCCCGACGGCCGGGGGACGGTCCCCCGGACCCAAGATGTCGGGGAGGAACGGCGAGTGACCATGCGCCGCAAGAGGCCTTCGGGCCCGAGGAGGAACCGGCGGACCAACGCCAACCGGTGGCGGGACGTCGGGGAGTGGGTGGCACTGGCACTGAAGGTGCTCACCTGCGCCATCGGCCTCGTGGTGATGTTGGCCGAAAAGGGGTGTGGACCCGTCTGACCTGATCAGTCAGAAGGGCCCACACTCAACGGGAGGGCCTCCGCCTTGCGGCCTCGGAACCTGGGGCGGGGGTCTTCCTCTCATCAAGTGACACTTGAAACCGTCAAGAGGCACTTGATGACATCTACCGTTCGCAGACTACCCGGCCGCCTGTAGATGCATAACACGGTGTTGCCTATCTTGCCGTCGAGTGTGCGTACCTGCCTGATGGCCCTGCTACTCGGTCACTACCTCGGCGACAACGAGCAGCTCTCGCAACGCCTCGGCCGCCTGCTCGATGCTCGGCTGAGAGATGATCGGCTCTCGTCCGTACAGACCGATGACCGGTCGTCCGTCCGCCGTGGTGCCGACGTGCATGGTCCCGCCGTCGTCATCCTCGGTCGGTTCCCAGCCTCGCCGGTTGAGATCCCTGATGGCGTGATCCCACCCGGCAGCTTGCAGGCTGACCGAACCGGCTGGGGGCTCGATGTCGTCGGCGACCAGGGGGAGCACCAACAGACCCTCGCCGGTCATCGGGTCGAGGTAGGCAACGTGGTCGGCGTAGGTGATGGTCTCGGTCACTGACTGATCCTCTCTGCGGACTGGCTCCCTGCCCAGCGGGCAAGGTCTTCACGGTCGTACACATCGACGCCGTTGCGCCGGTTTCGCGGTAGCGGCACGTCACCTACTCGCCGCTGTGCTCTCTTCTTGGTGGCCTCGTACGACCAGGGAAGTACACCCGTAGCGCATGCCTCCTTGAGCGTGAGCCTGTTGTCCCCGCAGGGCTTGATAGACGCGCTGACCAGGGAAGGGGACACGTCCGGGGACATCGCCAGCGTGCGTGCCTCTGAGGCGGTCAGGTAGGCCACCTGCGTCTCGGTCACCTGGTCGCCGATGACCACCTGCCACCGGCCACGCACCCGAGATGCCCGGGGCATGGCTGCCTGCGGAGCGAGCATCTTCCACGCGTTGGCGGTGTACCGGGCGAGGCAGCGAACCCCGAAGTTCTCGCGGCTCTCCGGTCCGCCGATCGCTCGGGCGGTGAGCATCTGAGCCACGCCGATCACGTTGACCTTCGCCGCCCGCCCCATGAACAGCAGTTCGCCCAGCGCCGACACGGCAGGGGATCGCTTCGGGTCTCCCTTCTCTCGGTTGTCCGCCCACCAGTTGGTGAGCTGCGTCAGGGTCGCGTTCAACTCCTCACAGATGACCAGCACCCGAGGGCCGGGGTTCCACCCGTCCTCCTCGTGGAAGGCGAGGGTGTTCCGCTCGTCGGCAAGAGCAGCCAACCGCACCAGGGCGTGATGCATCTGTCCCGGCTTGGTGCAGTAGTCGACCCCGTCCAACCCGAGGGCCCAACGGTGCGAGCCCTTCCGGTCGAGGATGACCACCCGGCCGCCACGACGGAGCACCTGCACCGCGACCAGCTCGGCGAGCACGCTCTTGCCCGCGCCGGTCCCGGCGCTGATCGCGATGTGCGGGGAGTCGTCGTCGAGGCTGATCGTCACCGGCCGATCGCCCGCACCCTGCCCGAGGTAGAACACGGCGTCATCGCACGGCATGTGCTCGGCGACCTGGTCGACACCAACCCGGGCCGGGGGACGCTTGCGCACGGTCCAGGTAGCCCGCACCCGAGGGCCAACCTGGTGCCACGTCTCGACCAGGTCGGCAACGGGGATCTTGCTGCCGATGATCGCCGACACCAACTGCCGCTGTTCCTTGGTCAGATACGGGGTGTCTGCGGTCAGCTCGATGCGCGGGCCCTGGTCGCCATCGACCGGGCGACGGAACAAGGCCAGCTTGGACGTGACCGGCTCGGCCTTGCGCTGCACCGACCAGGCTGCCCGCTGAGCACGCTCGGGAAGCCACCGGATCACCGGCTCTACCCGCTCGCCGTACCAGGCCCGTACTGCTATCTCTGCCGGTGACAGCGGCTTGGCCAGCCGGGGAGTGAGGTTGCCCAACGAGGGGTCAACGTGCAGGCGTACGCCGGTCTGCAACCCGAGGGCGGGAGCAAGGGCAGCCAGGGTCGGGGTGACGTACTCCCGGTTGAACCGGCGCATGCTGAACCGGCGACGCACTCGCCAGCCGGTGACGGCAACGGCAGTGCCGAGCACCCCGCCAGCCTGCCCGGGGTAGACCGCAGCCATGACGGCCGCGACCGGAACCCCGAGGCGTACGGCTTGACGCTGCCAGCCGGCCAGCCTGCCCGGTCCCCGGTGGCGGTACGGGTAGCCAGGCTTGCCGCTGAGCGGCCTACCGGAGACGTACCGGTAGGCCACCCGCGACACGGTGTGCTTGCGCCGCAGCTTGCGGAGAGCCCGATCCAACTCGGTCACTGCTCGCTCCCCTCGTGCGACAGGTGAGCAAGGGCAGCGGCCATGCCGAGCACCGCGACGGGCAGGCAGGCAACAAGGGTGGTGATCCACCAGGGGGCGGACTCGATGCCCGCAGCGACCAGTAGGTGATAGGCGACCTGACCGAGCGCGCCCACCAGCAGAGACCCGATGGCGGACCACTTGGCGAACCGGCGGGCCCGGGGCGGGACCATGCCCGAGAGCCAGGCTCGCAGGGCGTACGCGGCGTAGACCTCGACGCCGATCGGCAGGGTGATGGCGGTGTTGAGGCTGAACCCGTCGGCGATGCCGGGCAGGGGGTGGACCACCCCGAACCCGGTGAGTCCGCCGAGCCCAACCCACCCGGACCAGATGGCCACGAACGCGGGCAGGGCGATCAGGATGACCGGCCAGGTAGCCAGCCGGCGAGGCTTGCTGGCAGCGGGGGAGGGCTCGGCCGTGACCGGCGGGTGTCCGACCTGGTCGACCTCGGGCAACGGCTCGGCGACCTTCTCGGTCGGCAGGATCAGCGGAACCGGGGTGGTGTCGATGGGCGGAACCGGCGGAACCGGGGCGGGCTCGGCGTACTCCCACGGGTCAGAGGTGGGCTCGGTCTCGATGTCGTCGGGCAGGGTGATGGGCTCGGCGACCAGGGCCAGCCGGACAGCCTGAGCCTTGGGCGCACCCACCTTGAACTCACGCATGATCCGGTTGCGGGAGGGGATCTCGCCGAGCCTGTCAGCCAGGTCCCGGACAGCGGGGAGCAGGTCCCCGACGGAAGCCGGGTAGGCGCTGGGAGCGGTGGCGGTGGTCATCGGTTGATCAACTCCCGGCGGGCGGTGGGGACGGAGGGAACGTCAGAGAGGTGGGCGATGTCGTCGGCAACCTGGCTGCCGTGCTGGTCGACCAGCAGGCGAGCGATGACGAACGGCGAGAGCATCGCCACGGGTCCGCCGATGAGAACCAAGGCCAGGGCGTGAGCGGCAGTGGCGTTCATCGGCCACCCGCCAGAGCCTCGGAGCGGCACGCGCCGCAACGGTGGGCGGGCATCCCTCGGTGCTTCGGGCACTGCGCCATGTCCCGCTGAACGGGCAGGGCAGCGCCGGTGAGAGCGCGAGGGGTGAAGGTCTTCTTGCCGTTGATCTTCGGAGAGATCTCTCCCGCGCTTGCGCGGTAGGACGGTTCTTGATGGTTCAAGGACGGTTTGTAGGAAGCTTGCTTCCGGTCGGTGCGGAAGCCTGCTTCCGGCCGCTCAACGCTGTGCTTCCGGTCGGTCGGTACCGGGCGGAAGTCTGCTTCCGGGCGGTTATCCACAGGCTCGGGAACCTCGGTCGGGCGACCGGGCTGCGGCTCGGCGAACGGGTCAAGAGCAACCGGAACGGTCCGCCGACGCTCCATCGCGAGATCCCACACCACCGGCCGCCGGTCGGTCGGCAGGTGGAAGACGTGCCGCTGATCGCCACGCCGGATGATGCCGAGCCGTTCCAGCGTCGCCAGGTCGGTACGAACCGAGCGGGTCGACTTGCGGGAGTAGTGGGCGAGCCGTTCCTGAGACGGGTACGCGGCTCGGCCGTTGGCGTGCGCGTGGTTGGCGAGACCGATCAGCACAGCCAGGCAGGCGGGGGGTACGTCAGGCGCGTCGTTCAACGCCCACGAGACAGCCTCTACACTCACAGCGGGCGGACCTCCTGTGTCCGTCAAGAGCCCGGATCACAGGTGTTGGCGCACCTGCCGGGCTCGTTTCTACTCACCTCCCTAAGTCGCGTTCACTGGCTCCAACGTGGCCATCGTCGTCGGGGCGGTGCTGCTGCTGGCCCGGTGGGCGCGGGCCGGGCCGTGGCTGGCCGCCGGGCTCTGCGGGCTGGCGCTGGTGGGCTTCGTCATCCTGGTCCGTCCCTCGCCGAGCGTGGTACGCGCCGCCACCATGGGCGCCATCGGGCTGGCGGCGTTGGCGGCCGGGCGCCCCCGGGCGGCGCTGCCCGCCCTCTCCGCCGGGGTGGCCGTGCTGGTGCTGGTCGACCCGGAGCTGGCCGGCGACGCCGGCTTCGCGCTCTCCGTGCTGGCCACCGGCGGCCTGCTGCTGCTCGCCCCGAGGTGGCGCGACGGGCTGCGTCGGCGCGGGGTGCCGGCCGGGCTCGCCGAGGCGCTGGCCGTGCCGGCGGCCGCGCAGCTCGCCTGCGCCCCGGTGGTGGCCGGGATCTCGGGCACGGTGAGCCTGGTTGCCGTGCCGGCCAATCTGCTGGCGGTGCCGGCCATCGCGCCCGCCACGGTGCTCGGGGTGCTGGCGGCGGCGGTGTCGCCCGTCTGGCCGGCGGGGGCGGAGTTCGTCGCGTGGCTGGCCAGCTGGCCGGCCTGGTGGCTGGTCATGGTGGCGCGGCACGGCGCGCGGCTGCCGGCGGGCACGCTGCCGTGGCCGGGCGGGGTGCCGGGGGCCCTGCTGCTGGCCGGGCTGACCGTCGCGCTGCTGGTGGCCACCCGGCACCCGGTCGTACGCCGGCTGGTGGCGGTGGTCGTCGTCGCCGTCGTGGCCGGCACGCTGCCTGTACGGCTGGCCGCCCCCGGCTGGCCCCCGGCGGGCTGGGTGGTCGCCGCCTGCGCGGTCGGCCAGGGCGACACCGTCGTGCTGCCGGTGGCGGCCGGCCGGGCGGTGGTGGTCGACGCCGGGCCGGACCCGGGGGCGGCGGACGGCTGCCTGCGTCGGCTGGGCGTACGGGAGGTCGCGCTGCTGGTGGTCAGCCACTTCCACGTCGACCACACCGGCGGCGTGGCGGGCGTGTTCCGGGGTCGACCGGTGGGCGCCGTGCTCACCCCGCAGTGGTCCGAGCCCGCCGCCGGGCGGGAGTTGGTCCTCGCCGAGGCCGCGGCGCACTCCGTCGACGTGGTGGCGGGCGCGGCCGGGTGGCGGTACCGGGAGGGTGGCGTCGAGTTCACCGTCATCGGCCCGCCCCGCCCGTTGCGCGGCACCCGGTCGGATCCCAACAACAACTCGCTGATGCTGCTCGCCACGGTCTCCGGCGTACGGATCCTGCTCGCCGGGGACGCCGAGACCGAGGAGCAGCGGGCGCTGCTGGACGGCACCTCGCCGGGCGGCCTGCGGGCCGAGGTGCTGAAGGTCGCGCACCACGGGTCGGCCTACCAGGACCCGGCCTTCCTGGACGCGGTGCGTCCCGTGGTGGCCCTGGTGCCGGTGGGGACGGGCAACACCTACGGGCATCCCAATCCGGCGGTGCTCGGGCGGCTGGTCCGGGGCGGGGCGCGGGTGCTGCGTACCGACACGGAGGGGGACGTGGCGGCGGTGCTCGGCCGGGCCGGCCTGGGGGTGGCGACACGAGGCACGCCGCCGGGCCGACAACGGTAGGAATCGACGCCGATTATCGGCTTTAGCGGCGTACTGAGGTAAATGTCTGGATTTGCGCTGAGTGCGGGCTCCGCAACCGGAGTGCCGACGAGCAGACTGGATCCAACCGCCGGCCGTGCGAATATGGGCGGCGTGACCGCCGCCAGCTTCGCTCCTATTCTGCTCGTCCTCGGCGACGAGGAGCTGCTCGCCACGCGTGCGGTCACCGAAGCCGTCGCGAAGGCCCGCAGCGTCGACCCCGACGTGGACGTCCGCGAATACCAGGCGGGGGCCCTCGTCGTCGGCGAGATCGCCGAGATGCTCAGCCCGTCCCTCTTCGGCGGGCGACGGGTGCTCGTGCTGCGCGCCGGCCAGGACGCCCGCAAGGACCTGGTGGCGGCTCTGCTGGCGTACGCGAAGAATCCCGACCCGGACGTGCAACTGATCGTGCTGCACCTCGGCGGGGCCAAGGGCAAGGCGTTCGCCGACGGGCTGAAGGCGGCCGGGGCGACGGTGGTGCCGGCGGCAAAGCTCAAGGGGCCCGGCGCGCACCGGGACCGGGTGGCCTTCGTCCGGGACGAGATCCGCCGGGCCGGCGGGAAGTGCACCGACGACGCGGCCGAGGCGCTCATCGCGGCGGTCGGCAACGACCTGCGCGAGCTGGCCGCCGCCTGCTCCCAGCTGATGGCCGACACCGACGGCCGCATCGGCGCCGACACGGTCTCCCGCTACTACCGGGGGCGGGTCGAGGTGACCGGCTTCACCGTCGCCGACGCCGCGATGGTGGGCGACGTGCCGGCGGCGCTGGAGGCGTTGCGCTGGGCGCTGCACGTGGGGGTCGACCCGGTGCCGATCGCCGACGCGATCGCCGACGGCGTACGCACCGTGGCCCGGGTGGCCGCCGCTGGCCGGGGCGACCCCTTCCAGTTGGCGAGCAGCCTCGGCATGCCGGCGTGGAAGATCAGGTCCGCTCAGCAGCGGGCCCGTGGCTGGACGCCCGAGGGGCTGGTCGAGGCGATGCGGGCCGCGGCCGAGTGCAACGCGGCCGTCAAGGGCGGCTCGGACGACCGCGCGTACGCGCTGGAGCGGGCCGTGTTCTCGGTCGCCGCCGCCCGGCAGGGTGGCGCCCGGTGAGCGGAGCACCCCGCGGCTCGTGGGCCACGATCCCCGCCGACGAGGAGCGGTACCGTCCGCTCTACGCGCGCCTGCTCCGGCTGCGCTTCGTCAACCCGGGCGGGGTGCTCTGCTTCCTCTTCTTCGAGGGCACCGTCGCGCTCGCCGCGCTGCTCGCCCTCGCCGAGCTGGTCACCTGGTGGTCGGTGCTCGTCCTGCCCGCCACGGTGGCCGCGATGGTGAAGCTCAACGACATGGTGGCCGCGATGGTGGTCCGCACCGCCGCCCTCGTGCCCGAGCAGGAACGGGACCGCTTCCGCCAGCAGATGGAGCCGGTGGTCGGGCGGGCCAGGGTCGACTGGGTCGCGCACACCGTGCAGGGCATCGTCGTCACGGCGTCGCCGGTGCCGCACGCCGCGCGTGCCGTACGCGACCGGCAGATGTACCTGGACGCGCAGCGCGGCACGGGGGAGCGCGACGGTGGCCGCGCGGACGCCGAGTTCGGCCCGCAGCGCGCCCACCCCGATCCGCTGGGCTGACGACCCGCCACCGGTCACGGCGATCCGACGACCGACCCGCCGGCGACCGATCGGTGCCTGGCAGGCCGTGGCGCACCCGGTGTCGCCCCGCTTGAGATCTTGGAAGGAAACGGCCCCGGTGAGGGCCCGTTCCCGCCAAGATCTGCTGTGCGACCGACGGCGAGCCACGAAGAGCCGCAGCGAACGACGCCAGGGCACGGCGGACGACGGGCGTCCGCAGCGCGGCGCGTGAAACGCAGACAGCCGGAAGCCCCGGGTCGTGCCCGGGGCTTCCGGTCAGGTCTGAGGTCGCCTCGTCAGGCGGAGAGCGACACCACGCGCCGGGCGATCGCGGACTTGCGGTTCGCGGCCTGGTTCGAGTGGATCACGCCCTTGCTGACCGCCTTGTCCAGCTTGCGCGAGGCGTCCCGCATGAGGATGGTGGCCTTCTCGACGTCACCGGCCTCAGCGGCCTCGTTGAACTTCCGGACGGCGGTCTTCAGCGACGACTTGACCGACTTGTTACGCAGCCGGCGCTTCTCGTTCTGCCGGTTGCGCTTGATCTGGGACTTGATGTTCGCCACGCGACAGCCTCGTCTTGATAGCTCGGGTTGGTCTGCATTCCGCGCGCGACGAGCATGCGTCATCGCTGCGCGAAGAGCCAGGTTACCAGGTCGCCCGGGACGAGCCAAAACGGCTCGGTCCCCGCCCTGGTCGGCGCCGCGGGCATGGCACCACGGCGAGCGGTCGTGGGCATGCCACAACGCGGCGAGCGGTCCGGTCAGGTCCAGCCCTGCCGGCGGGCGAGCCAGCCGAGTGACTGCTCGCCGCTCCACCGCTGGTGCGCCGGCAGGTGCGGCGACGCGGTACCGGGCGCCGAGGCGGCGGTGGTGAGGAAGTAGCCGGACAGGGCGGCGAGGCTGGCGTCCAGCGCGTCGGGAGGTGCGCCGGCCGATGCCGGGTGCCGGGCGAAGAGCGCGTCGGCGTCCAGGCCGTCGGCGTACGCGGTGAGCAGGAGGGTCACCAGGTCGAACCAGGGCGGCCCCTGGCAGAGCCACGTCCAGTCGCAGAACCAGGCCCGCCCCGCCCCGTCGATCAGCACGTTGTCCAGCCGCAGGTCGCCGTGGATCAGGCCGGTGGCGCCGGCGGCGTACGCGGGGAGACGGGACTCCAGCGCGACCAGCTCGGGCAGGCGGTCCCGGAGCGGCGTGGGCAGCGGCGGTGCCGGCTCCCGGCCGGCGGCCACCTCGCCCCACCAGAGGATGTCGTCGCGGGCCAGGTCGGCGAGGTGGGGCAGCCCGAGTTCGCGCAGCCCGGCCGGCGCACCGGCCAGCGCGGCGGCGACGTCGGCGTACCCGGTCAGGGTCGCGGTCAGCTCGGTGGGGTCCCAGGGCAGCCGGGGCGTGTGCCCGTCGACGGCGTCCAGGCAGAGCGCGAACCAGCCGGCCTCGTACAGGGTCCACCGGGGGCGGGGCGCCGGCAGTCCGGCCGGGAGCCGGTCGAGGATCGCGGCCTCCCGGGCGTACCAGTCGACCAGCCGCGGTTGCGCGGCGGTGGCCGCGGCCTTGACGAAGGCCCGGCCCCCGGCGGCGGTGCGGAGCACGGCGGCGAAGCCGCGGGTGAAGCCGGCGCCGGCGACCCGGGCCGCGACCACGGGCGCGCCGAGTCGGTCGCCGATGGCGGTACGCAGCGCCGCCGGCAGCGTCGCCCACTCCGGCCGACGGGCGGTCGCGTGGTACGGCACGGGCGGCGGGGACGTCGGGGTCACGCCACCATGCTGCCGGGTGGCGGGCCGGCCCGCACCGCCTCTGCGCCCGGCGCCCGCGACCCGCCGTGCCTGCCGTGGCGGGGCGGGAGCGGCGCGCGGTCTGCCAGACTGCCAGGCCATGAGGACCGACGACTTCTGGCAGTTGATCGACCGGGCCCGGGCCGGCGGCGGGGGAGAGCCGCACGCGGTCGCCGCGCGGGCCGTCGCCCTGCTCGCCGAGCGCGACCCGGAGGACATCGTCGGGTACGCCCGCCACCAGGCGCGGGTGCTGTCCGCCTCGCACAAGGTCGACCTCTGGGGCGCCGCCTACCTGATCAACGGTGGCGTGTCCGACGAGGGCTTCCACCACTTCCGGGGCTGGCTGATGACCCAGGGGCGCGAGGTGTTCGCACGTGCCGTCGCCGACCCGGACTCGCTGGCCGGGCTGTCCCAGGTGCGGGCGGCCTCGCTCAGCGGTGAGGAGTTCTCAGCCGCCGGGATGCTGGCGGCGCCGTGGGACGCGTACCGCCGGGTCACCGCCGCCGAGCTGCCGGCGGACCCGGAGCCGGCGCCGGTGCCCGACCTCAACGACTTCTGGGACTTCGACGACGAGGAGGAGGCGAAGCGGCGGCTGCCCAGGCTCGCCGCCCTCTTCGTCGAGCCCCCCGCCGAGTGACCCCGCTCGGCCCTCCGCCGCTCGGCGCGACACCGGGCGCGGTGCGCCAGGCGACGCTGGGCGAGGCGGCGCTCGCGGGGTGGTCCCGGCGGCGGGGATCGCCCGCGCAGCGGACGCGCGGCGGCGACGTGGGAGCATAGAGGGGGCCGGCGACGTGCCGGCCCGCTCACGTCAGCCGATCAGAACGGACCGCTGTGCCACCGACGCTCGATTCCGGCGCGAACGCTCCTGGTGCCACCGACCCGGCGCGCATCCGGAACTTCTGCATCATCGCCCACATCGACCACGGGAAGTCGACCCTGGCCGACCGGATGTTGCAGCTCACCGGCGTGGTCGACCCCCGGCAGATGCGTGCGCAGTACCTCGACCGGATGGACATCGAGCGCGAGCGCGGCATCACGATCAAGAGCCAGGCCGTCCGGATGCCCTGGACCATCCGGGAGGGCGACCGGACCGGCGAGACCGCCGTGCTCAACATGATCGACACCCCGGGCCACGTCGACTTCACCTACGAGGTGTCCCGGTCGCTGGCCGCCTGCGAGGGCGCGGTCCTGCTTGTCGACGCCGCGCAGGGCATCGAGGCGCAGACCCTGGCGAACCTCTACCTGGCGCTCGAGAACGACCTGCACGTCATCCCGGTGCTCAACAAGATCGACCTGCCGGCCGCCCAGCCGGAGAAGTACGCGGAGGAGTTGGCGCACCTCATCGGCGGCGACCCGGCGGACTGCATCAAGGTCTCCGGCAAGACCGGCGAGGGCGTGCCGTACCTGCTCGACGAGATCGTCCGGCAGTTCAAGCCACCGGTCGGCGACGCGGAGGCGTCCGCCCGCGCCATGATCTTCGACTCGGTCTACGACGTCTACCGGGGCGTGGTCACCTACGTCCGGGTCATCGACGGGCGGATCAGCGCCCGCGACCGGATCAAGATGATGTCCACCGCCGCCGTGCACGAGCTGCTGGAGATCGGCGTCATCTCGCCCGAGATGGTGAAGGCCGACGCGCTCGGCGTCGGCGAGGTGGGTTACCTGATCACCGGCGTGAAGGACGTCCGCCAGTCCCGGGTGGGTGACACGATCACCATCAACTCGCGGCCGGCGAAGGAGGCCCTCGGCGGCTACAAGGACCCGAAGCCGATGGTCTACTCGGGCCTCTACCCGATCGACGGCTCCGACTACCCCAACCTGCGCGAGGCGCTGGACAAGCTCAAGCTCAACGACGCCGCGCTCGACTACGAGCCGGAGACGTCGGGCGCGCTCGGCTTCGGCTTCCGGTGCGGCTTCCTCGGCCTGCTGCACCTGGAGATCATCCGGGAGCGGCTGGAGCGCGAGTACAACCTCGACCTCATCTCCACCGCGCCGAACGTGGTCTACCGGGCCATCACGGAGGACGGCGAGGAGATCGTCGTGACGAACCCGAGCGAGTACCCCACGGGCAAGATCGCCGAGGTGTACGAGCCGGTCGTGCGCGCCACGGTGCTCACCCCGAACGACTACGTCGGCGCGGTGATGGAGCTCTGCCAGGGCCGCCGGGGCAGCCTGCTCGGCATGGACTACCTCTCCGCCGACCGGGTCGAACTCCGTTACACGCTGCCCCTCGCGGAGATCATCTTCGACTTCTTCGACCAGTTGAAGAGCCGCACCAAGGGCTACGCCTCGCTGGACTACGAGCCCTCCACCGAGCAGGCGTCCGACCTGGTGAAGGTCGACATCCTGCTGCACGGTGAGCCGGTGGACGCGTTCAGCGCGATCGTGCACAAGGACAAGGCGTACAACTACGGCGTCACGATCGCGGCCAAGCTGCGCAACCTGATCCCGCGCCAGCAGTTCGAGGTGCCGATCCAGGCGGCGATCGGCAGCCGGGTGATCGCCCGGGAGACCATCCGGGCGATCCGCAAGGACGTGCTCGCCAAGTGCTACGGCGGTGACATCAGCCGCAAGCGCAAGCTGCTGGAGAAGCAGAAGGAGGGCAAGAAGCGGATGAAGATGGTGGGCCGGGTGGAGGTCCCCCAGGAGGCCTTCATCGCCGCGCTCTCCTCCGACTCCGGCGACGGGAAGGCCCCCGGCAAGAAGTGACCCGCCGCCGGTGCGTCCGGCGGATGACGACGTACGACGGCCGGCGCCCCGGCCGGGCTGCGGACCCTCGGTGGTCCCGCCCGCCCCGGGGCGCCGGCCGTTCGCGTTGAAGGAATTTTTCGGCCCCGTGGCCCCGCGCTCCGCTCGCCGGGCAGAAGGGCGCCACCTGCGCGAATGATCGCGCGGGTGTGGTCGCCGCCTGTGCGCCATTGATGTACGACGTCGTCTTCGTCGGTCGAACCGGTTTGGGTTTTCTGCGGGTCGGGAACTTAGCGGTCACGACAGGAACACCACAGACAGTGGAACTGATTCTTTTTGAAGGAGGAGGGCGACGTGGAGCTCACCGTTTGGGGCATCGTCACTGCGCTCATCGTTGGTCTTATCATCGGCGCTCTGGGTCGCCTGCTCGTGCCGGGCCGCCAGAACATGCCGATGTGGCTGCACATGCTGATCGGTGTCGGCGCCGCGCTGCTGGGCACCGTGCTGGCCCGGGCGATGGGTATCGCCACGGAGACCGCCGGTGTCGACTGGGGCGAGCTGCTGGTCCAGGTGGTGCTGGCTGCGATCGCCGTGGCGCTGGTCGCCGGTGTGGGTCGTCGCCGCAGCGTCACCCACCGGTAATCCCCGTACCGCTCGACGGGCGTCCGACCGCACAGGTCGGGCGCCCGTTTCGCGTACGCCGCGGGGCCCTTCGCGGGCAGTCCGGGGCGTCTGTCCGCCCGGTCCCGGCCGGACCCGGCGGCGCTGCGGCGGTGCCGGAAGTCCGGTCTGGAGCGTGCCGAACCGGTGCCCCAGAAAAGCGGTTTGGAATTTCGGCGGGTCGGGAACTTAGCGGTCACGACAGGAACACCACAGATCGTGGAACTGACTTTCTCAAGGAGGAGGGCGACATGGAGCTCACCGTTTGGGGCATCGTCACTGCGCTCATCGTCGGTCTCATTGTCGGCGCTCTGGGTCGCCTGCTCGTGCCGGGCCGCCAGAACATGCCGATGTGGCTGCACATGCTGATCGGTGTCGGCGCCGCGCTGCTGGGCACCGTGCTGGCCCGGGCGATGGGTATCGCCACGGAGACCGCCGGTATCGACTGGGGCGAGCTGCTGGTCCAGGTGGTGCTGGCTGCGATCGCCGTGGCGCTGGTCGCCGGTGTGGGTCGTCGCCGCAGCGTCACCCACCGGTAATTCCCGTACCGCTCGACGGGCGTCCGACCGCACAGGTCGGGCGCCCGTTTCGCGTACGCCCCGATCGTCTGGGTGCGCCCGGTTTCGCCCCTGCGGCCGGCCGCGCGTGACCGACCCGCTGCGGTACCGTCGCCTCTCTTTCGCCAACCGCCCACTGTCGTAAAGGAATTTTTCCTACTAAGGTGCGGCGGAGAAGGTTAGTGCCAAGCGGCGCGAGGGAGATGTGGCGTGAACAGGTGGAAGCGGCTGGCTCCGGTCACCGCCGTCGTGGCCTCGGCCGCGATGGTCCTGGCCGGTTGCGGTGGCTCGGATGACGACAAGGCCGCCGACAACAGCAAGCTGACGGTCTGGATGATGGGCGAGGGCAGCGAGGCGCAGACCAAGTTCCTCGACGGCGTCGAGACCGAGTTCCGGCAGAAGCACCCGGACACGGACGTGGTGGTCCAGTACATCCCCTGGCTCGAGGCGCCGAAGAAGTTCCAGGCCGCGCTCGCCGGTGGCGAGGGGCCGGACATCACCGAGCTGGGCAACACCGAGACCCAGGGCTGGGCGGCGCAGGAGGCGCTGGCCGACGTGACCGACCGGATGAACGGCTGGACCGAGGGCAAGGACCTCCTCCCCGACCTGGTCAAGAACGCCCAGCTCGACGGCAAGCAGTACGGCGTTCCGTGGTACGCCGGCGTCCGGGGGATGTACTACCGCGCCGACTGGTTCGCCGAGGCGGGCGTGAAGCCGCCGACCAACTGGGACGAGCTGGTCGCCGCCGCCAAGACCGTGCAGGCCAAGAAGCCGGGCACCTACGGCATCGCGCTGCCGGGCAACTCCGAACTGCCCTTCTACTCGTTCCTGTGGGGCGCCGGCGCGGAGATCGCCACGCAGCAGGGCGACTCCTGGAAGTCGGGCTACAACACGCCCGAGGCGCAGAAGGCCGTCAAGTTCTGGACCGACCTGGTGACCGTGCACAAGGTGGCCCCGCCGGCCGCCGCGGGCTGGAACGAGATCGACGCCCGGACCCAGTTCGCCACCGGCAAGGCGGCGATGGCCTTCGGCGGCAGCTGGCAGCAGGGCGCCATCAAGAAGGACAACCCGGAGATCGAGAAGGTCTGGGGTACGTTCCCGATTCCCGGCCCCGACGGCAAGGCGGCACCCGGCTTCGCCGGCGGCTCCGACGTCGCGATCTGGAAGGACAGCGAGCGGCAGGATCTCGCCTGGGACTACCTGACCGTGCTGGTGAACAAGAAGAACGACCAGGCCTTCGCCGACAGCCTCGGCTTCTTCCCGGTCTACAAGGACCTGGTCGGCGGCGACAAGTACGCCAACGACAAGATCATGTCGGCGTTCGCCACCACGATGCAGAACACCAAGCTCACGCCGCTCACCCCGAAGTGGGTGGAGGTCAGCCGGACCAAGACGGTGACCCAGGCGATGAACAGCTCGGTCATGAAGGGTCAGAAGACGGTCGAGAAGGCTACCGCCGACGCGGCCGCGGAGATGGAAAGCATCCTCAACGCCAAGTGACCACGCTGACCGAGGCGCCGGAGACGGCCGCCGCGCGGGAGACCCCCGCGCGGCGGCGTCGCCGGGTGGACCGCCTGCCCTACCTGCTGCTCCTGCCCTGCCTGGTGATCATCGGCGTGCTGCTGCTCTGGCCGCTCGGCCAGGTGGTGGTGATGTCCTTCCACCAGCTCAACAACGTCCGACAGTTGCGCGGCGACCGTGAGTGGCCGTGGGTGGGCTTCGGCAACTACGCCGAGATCCTCAGCGATCCGTTCTTCCTGACGGTGCTGCGCAACACCGTGCTCTTCGCGGTGGCCAACGTCGTGCTCACGATGGTCCTGGGCACCCTGGTCGGGCTGCTGCTCAACCGGCTCGGCAAGAAGATGGCCGCATTCGTGGCCAGTTGCGTGATGCTCGCCTGGGCCACCCCCGCGCTGACCGGCACGATCGTCTGGAAATGGATCTTCGACGACACCAGCGGCCTGGTCACCTGGTTGTTCAACGCGCTGCCCGACGGGCTGTCGCAGAGCCTCTTCGGGCGCAGCGACTGGACGGGCTACGGCTGGTTCAACTCGCCGCTGCTGTTCTTCTCGATCCTGACGCTGGTGGTGGTCTGGCACTCGTTCCCGTTCATCGCGGTCAGCGTGCTCGCCGGCCTGAAGAGCGTGCCGAGCGAGCTGCACGAGGCGGCCCGGGTCGACGGGGCCGGACCGTGGAAGGTGTTCTGGAAGATCACCTTCCCGCTGCTGCGGCCGGTCTTCGGGATCCTGATCGTGCTCTCCACGATCTGGGACTTCAAGGTCTTCACCCAGCAGTTCGTGCTGGCCGGCGGCACGCAGGACCGGCCGACGTTCATGCTCTCCATCTACTCGTACGCGGAGGCGTTCTCACCCCCGCCGAAGTACGGTCTCGGCGCCGCGATCGCGGTGATCCTCACCCTGATCCTGCTGGTGGTGACCGGCCTCTACGTCCGCATGGTGCTCAAGCAGGAGGAGGACGCGTGACGCGACGCGGAGGCGGCGGGGGCGCGAAGCGACTCGCGCTCAACGGCGCGGGGCTGCTGGTGGCGCTCTTCGCCGCGTTCCCGGTCTACTGGATGATCGCGACCTCGCTGAAGCCGAGTTCGGAGATCTTCTCGTCCACCCCCCGGCCGGTGCCCACCGAGCCGACCCTGGAGCACTACCGGCAGATCCTCACCGGGAACCTGATCCCGGGCGTCACCTTCGGCGACTTCTTCCTCAACAGCGCGCTGGTCGCGGTCTGCACCGTGGTGCTCAGCGGGCTGGTGGCGCTGCTGGCCGCCACCGCCGTGGCCCGGTTCCGGTTCAAGCTGCGGACGACCTTCCTGATCATGCTGCTGATAGTGCAGATGATCCCGCTGGAGGCGCTGGTCATCCCGCTGTTCCTGATGATCCAGCGGCTCGGGCTCTACAACACCCTGCCGAGCCTGATCCTCACCTACCTCGGCTTCTCGCTGCCGTTCGCGGTGTGGATGCTGCGCGGCTTCGTCGCCGCGGTGCCCAAGGAACTGGAGGAGGCCGCCGCCATCGACGGGGCCAGCCGGGCGCAGATCTTCCGCAAGGTCCTCTTCCCGCTGGTGGCGCCCGGGCTGGTGGCCACGAGCATCTTCTCGTTCATCACCGCTTGGAACGAGCTGATCTTCGCGCTGACCTTCATCAACGACCAGGAGAGCTACACCCTGCCGGTCGCGATGACGTTCTTCTTCGGTCGCGACGACACCGCCTGGGGCCCGGTGATGGCCGCGTCCACGCTGTTCACCCTGCCGGTGATCATCTTCTTCCTGCTGGTGCAGCGGCGGATGGTCTCCGGGCTGGTGGCCGGCGCCGTCAAGGGCTGACCCCGCACGCGTCGGGGCGGTCTGCGGGGCGGGCTAGGCTGGCCGCCATGACGGGCAGGCTGGCTTCGGTGAACCTCGGCGGCGTGACCGAGGCGGAATGGGCGGGCGACGCGAGCGGTCGCAGCGGCATCGACAAGCGGCCGGTCGGCGGCCCGGTGCTGCTGCGCGTGGACGGGGTGGCCGGCGACTTCATCGGCGAACGCGCCCACCACGGCGGTCCGGAGCAGGCGGTCTACGCGTACGCCGAGGAGGACGCGTCCTGGTGGGCGGGGGAGATGGGCCGCAGCATCCGCCCCGGCGGCTTCGGGGAGAACCTGACCACGTACGCGGTGGACGTGACAGGTGCCGTCATCGGCGAGCAGTGGGCGGTCGGGTCGGCGCTGCTCCAGGTGACCAAGCCGCGCACGCCGTGCACCACCTTCGCCGGCTTCTGGGGCGTACCCGACCTGATCAAACGGTTCACGGTACGGGCGACGCCCGGGGCGTACCTGCGGGTGCTGCGCGAGGGGGAGGTCGGCGCGGGGGACCCGGTCGAGGTGGTGGACCGGCCCGCGCACGGGGTGACGATCGGCGAGGTGTTCCGGGCCCTGAGCCTGGAGCCTGAGCTGCTGCCCCGGCTGCTCGACGCGCCCGACCTGCCGGACGGGGTCCGGGAGAAGGTGCGCCGCCGGCTCGCCGGCCGGAGCTGACGGCGGGCGGGTGAACGGGAACGGGCCCCGTCCCGTGGGGGAGGGGGCCCGTCCGACGTCGGCTCGGCGCGCGCCAGGTGACCGGCTCAGCGCAGCCAGGGCACGTTGCGGTCGAGCAGGCCGCGCTGCTTGAGCTCCTTGCGCAGCGGGATCTCGTCGTCGATGTAGCCGTCCCAGTTGATGCCCCAGTAGTTGGCGGTGTGGGTGCCCTCACCGCAGAGCTGGCGCTGCACCGGCGTGCGGTTGGCCCACCACTCGCCGTCCTTGTCGATGTGCAGCTCGTCCAGCGGCCGGATCCACCGGTAGGTGTAGCCGACGAAGAGCATCTTGCGGGTGATGGTCGACAGGTTGGTGGACCGCGAGTGCCACTGGCGGCGGTCGAAGATGAAGGCGTCACCGGGGTTGGCGGTGATCTCCACCGTGCCCTCCGGGTCCGGGTTGTGCACGGAGGTGTCCGCCGGGCGGGGCAGCGAGTTCCACAGGTGGCTGCCCGGGATCACCTTGGTGGCGCCCCGGCCGTTCTCCGACAGGTCGGAGAGGACGTAGGCCACCTTGAGCGAGAACATCGGCCGGGGCAGGTTCGGGTCCATCGTCTCCGGGTCGGAGTTCTGCCGGTAGCCGTCCTGGTGCCACCCCCAGTAGGGCTTCTCCGGCTCCGCAGCCGGCGGGGTGACGTCCAGGTGGTTGTGGTGGGTGTAGATGTTCCAGCCGGCCAGGCCCCACATGTACGGGAAGGCGATCGGGTGGGTCAGCAGGTCGCCGAAGAGCTCGTCGCGCTCCAGGAAGCCCAGCAGGTGCAGGGTGCCGTCCTTGGTGGTGGTGCCCTTCGCCTTCTCCTCGGCGTAGACGCGGTCGACCGCCGCCTCCAGCGCCGCCCGGTGGTCCTCCGTCAGGACGTTGCGCAGCAGGAGGAAGCCCTGCTCGTGGAATTCCTTGCGGTCGGTGTCACTGATCGGTTCGTAACCGGTCCGGTCGCCGTAGTCGAACACTTCGACGTACCCCTCCCCATGAGGCGAAACCATTGCTGGCACAGGCCGCCGATCGTAACCCGCTGGTTCCGAGGCGGGGTACTGCCCAGCACGATATGCGACCGTTGTCCGGACTGTGGGGAGCGGCGCGGTGACGAAAAGTCACAGTCGGGTGGCGAGACGGGACTTATCACCGGTAATGCCGGTTTGCGCGGTGACTGCCGGTAAGGAGATCGGGGCCACTACGCCTCGGCGAAGACCTCCGCGACGACCCGCCCGGTGGCCGGCGTGTCGTCGGTCCGGTTCCAGGTGCCGTCGCGGGCCGTCCACTCCAGGTCGCCGAAGCGCACCCGCTTCACGCCGTGGTCCTGGGCGTGCGAGACCAGCCAGTGCGCGTACCGCCAGCCCCGCAGCTCGTCGGCGGCCGGGACCGTCAGGCCCGTCAGGTCCGCCGCGGTGGTCGCGCCGGCCAGGCCCCAGTCCAACGACAGGCCGCGGGTCAGCGCGGTCGCCGCGGCCTCGCCGCGCATCGCCGGGTCGCGGCCCACCGTGCAGGCGACCGCGCCGGTGGCGTGCCCGAGCAGGGCCCGGGTCAGCACCTCGGACTCGTCGGCCCACTTCTCGTACGCCTCCGGGAAGGCCGAGCGCTGCACCTTCTGCGCCGCGTCGGTGACCCGCATCTGCTCCCAGCCGCGCACCTTCTTCAGCCCGGCGTAGAACTTCCTGGCCGCGTAGCGGGGGTCACGGATCTGCTCCGGGGTGCCCCACCCCTGGCTGGGGCGCTGCTGGAACAGCCCGACCGAGTCACGGTCGCCGCCGGCGAGGTTGCGCAGGCCGGATTCCTGGTAGGCGGTGGCCAGCGCCACGACGACGGCCCGCTCGGGCATCTTCCGCTGGATGCCGATGGCCGCGATCGTCGCCGCGTTGGCCATCTGGTCGGGGTCCAGCGCCACCCGGCCGTCCGCCTGCACCGTGCAGGTCCGGCTGGCCAGGGGGAGGCGCAGCTGCCCGCCCATCTGCCGGATGACGATCCAGATCCCGACCGCGACGAGGACGACGAGGACGACACCGCCCGCCACGACTGCCCGAGTACGCACCCACACCCCCTGATCGACAGTCCGACAAGCGTACGTCCCTCGTGGTGCCTTCCGGGTCGTCCGACCGGTTCTCCACGAGCGCCGGGCGTGGCCCCGGCCCGCCGGGCGGACGCCCCGGCGGGCCGCCGGGACGCAACCCGCAGTCCCCGCTCACCGCGCGGCCACACCCCCGCCGCAGCCCGGTGTCACCGCTCGGCGCCCGCGTCGCCGTCGGCGGGCACCCAGCGCGCCGGCCGCTTCTCCCGGAACGCCAGGACGCCCTCGCGTCCCTCCTCCGACAGGAAGTACCCGGTCGAGAGGGTGGACAGGTCGGCGATCTCCGCCCGCAGGTCCGCGGCGGGCGGCCGGCGCAGCAACTGCTTCGCCCCGGCCAGCGCGCCCGGTGCCCCCCGCACCAGAGAGTCGCAGTACCCCGCAACCGCCGCGTCCAGTCCGTCCGCCGGCACGGCGGCGGTGACCAGGCCGATATCGGCCGCCCGCCGGCCGTCGAAGGTGTCGCCGGTCAGGTAGAGCGCGGCAGCCGCGCGGGGGTGCAGGCGGGGCAGCACGGTCGCGGAGATGACCGCCGGCACCACGCCGATCCGCACCTCGGTGAAGGCGAACGTCGCCTCCCGCGCGCACACCGCCAGGTCGGCCGCCGCGATGAGACCGAGGCCGCCCGCCCGGGCCGGGCCGGCCACCTTCGCCACCACCGGCTTCGGGCACTCCCAGACCGCCGCGAGCACGTCGCCGAGCATCCCGGCCGGCACGGTCCCGCTGGCGTACGCGGCGGCCGTCTCCTTCAGGTCCGCGCCGGAGCAGAAGACCGGGCCCGCGTGGTCGAGCACGATCACGCGTACGGCGTCGTCGGCGACCGCCTCGGCGAGGCCGGCCAGCAGCTGGGTCATCAGCGGCGTGGAGAGCGCGTTGCGGTTGTGCGGGCTGTCCAGGGTGAGCGTGGTCACCCCACGGGCCGTGGCGACCCGTACGAGCGCGTCGGGAGAGGTCATGGAAGGGCACACTAGTGGCCATGCCCGGCGTCCTTCCAGAAGGCGAAACCGTCCCCGTCGACGGCTCGCTGCCCGCCACCGCCACCCGAGCCGTCGGCGCGCGCGGCTTCGGCGTGTACGTGCACGTGCCGTTCTGCGCCAGCCGCTGCGGCTACTGCGACTTCAACACGTACACGGCCGCCGAACTGGGCGGCGGGGCCAGCCGGGAGGGCTACGCCGACACCGTGCTGGCCGAGCTGGCGCTCGCCCGCCGGGTGCTGGGCGACGTACCGCCGCCCCGGGTGGACACGGTCTTCGTCGGCGGCGGCACCCCGACCCTGCTCCCCGCCGACGATTTGGCCCGGATCCTCGACGGCATCGACCGCACCTGGGGGCTGGCGCCCGGCGCCGAGGTGACCACCGAGGCCAATCCGGAGTCGGTCACGCCCGAGTCGCTGAAGGCGCTGCGGGCCGCCGGCTACACCCGGATCTCGCTGGGCATGCAGTCCGCCGCGTCGGGGGTGCTGGCGATCCTCGACCGCACGCACAGCGCCGGCCGGGCCGTCGCCGCCGCCCGCGAGGCCCGCGACGCCGGGTTCGACCACGTCAACCTGGACCTGATCTACGGCACGCCGGGGGAGACCGAGGCGGACTTCGCCGCCTCCCTCGACCAGGTCGTCGCCGCCGGGGTGGACCACGTCAGCGCGTACGCCCTGATCGTGGAGGACGGCACGCGGCTGGCCGCCCGGATGCGGCGCGGCGAGCTGCCGTACCCCTCCGACGACGTCGCCGCGGACCGCTACCTCGCCGCGGACGCCGCCCTCGGCGCGGCCGGCCTCTCCTGGTACGAGGTGTCCAACTGGGCCCGCGACGAGGCGGCCCGGTGCCGGCACAACCTGCTCTACTGGACCGGCGCCGACTGGTGGGGCCTCGGCCCGGGGGCGCACAGCCACGTCGGCGGCGTGCGCTGGTGGAACGTCAAGCACCCCACGACGTACGCGAAGCGGCTGGCGGCGGGCGGCTCGCCCGGCCTGGCCCGCGAGGTGCTCACGGCCGACGAGGCGCACATGGAGGACGTCATGCTCCGGCTGCGCCTCGCCTCCGGGCTGCCCCTGGACGCCCTCGACGACGCCGGTCGGGCCGGCGCCGCGCGGGCCCTCGCCGACGGGCTGCTGGCCGCCGACGAGCACGCGGCCGGCCGGGCCGTGCTGACCCTGCGGGGCCGGCTGCTCGCCGACGCGGTCGTCCGCGACCTGCTGCCCTGAACCGCGTGCCGGGGCCGGCCGGGGGAGCGGCCGACCCGGGTCACTTGGTGAAGGTGTAGGTCAACGGGTAGCGGTAGAGCACGCCTTCGTTGGCCTTGAGCCCGCCGATGATGCCGAAGATCAGCGGCACCAGCCAGACGAGCATGGGAACGAAGAACAGCACCCCGCAGGTGATCAGCGTGACCACCCAGCTCAGCACCCCGACGATCGTCCAGGTGAGCTGGAAGTTCAGCGCCGCGGCGGCGTGCGCCCGGGCGGTCGGCGACTGTTGCCCCCGGACCATCAGCGCGATGAGCGGCGCCAGCCAGCCGAGCATGCCGCCGCCGACGATCACGCCGGCCGCGCCGCCGAAGTGGGCGATCAGGGCCCAGTTCTTGTCCTCGTTGCTGGCGTAGCCGCCCGTCGGCGGTCCATAGCCGCCACCGGCCGGATAGCCGGCCCCCGGCGCTCCGTAGCCGCCGGGCGCTCCGTAGCCGCCGGGCGGTCCGTAGTCGCCGGGCGGGGGATAGCCACCAGGCGGTGGGTAGTCGCCGGGCGGAGGGTAGCCGCCCGACGGCGGCTGGTCACCGGTGGGCGGCGGATAGCCACCGGGTGGAGGATGGCTGCCCGGGCCCGGTGCCCCGGACAGTGGTGCGGTGGGGTCGCCGTAGCCGGCGGGGCCGGGAACCCCCGACGGGGCGGTCGGGTCCGGCGGGAAGCCGGGGTCCCCCGCTCCGGGAGGGCGAGGTGGTTCAGTCATGGAGGTCACGGTAGGGGCAGCCGGCAAGGCGGCACCAGCGCGACACCGGCCGGGACGCCCGGAACACCGGCCCCACGGGGGCGTCGGGCGGGCCCGCGCGGTCGCCGATCGGACTGATCACCCCAGGTCGATCATCGCGCGGGCGGCCCCGCCGACGTAGACTGGCACTCGCTACAGTCGAGTGCCAGCAGCCCGCCCCGGCCCCCCGCGTGCCGGGGCCGACGTGCGACAGGAGGTGGGGAGGATGGGTCTCGACGACCGCAAGCTCGCCGTGCTGCGCGCGATCGTCGAGGACTACGTCGCCACGCAGGAGCCCGTCGGCAGCAAGGCGCTGGTCGAGCGGCACCAGTTGGGGGTCTCACCGGCGACCGTCCGCAACGACATGGCCGTGCTGGAGGAGGAGGGCTACATCCGCCAGCCGCACACCAGTGCCGGCCGGGTGCCCACCGACCGGGGCTACCGGCTCTTCGTGGACCGGCTGTCCCGGGTGAAGCCGCTCAGCCCGGCCGAGCGCCGGGCGATCGAGCGTTTCCTGGTCGGCGCCGTCGACCTCGACGACGTGGTGCACCGCACCGTCCGGCTGCTGGCGCAACTCACCCGGCAGGTCGCCGTCGTGCAGTACCCGAGCCTGGCCCGTTCCTCGGTGCGCCACCTGGAGCTGGTGCCGATCTCCACCACCCGGCTGATGCTGGTCATGATCGCCGACACCGGCCGGGTCGAGCAGCGGCTGGTCGAGCTGCCCGCGCCGATCCCCGCCGACGACGTCACGGACCTGCGCCGGCTGGTCAACGAGAAGCTGGTCGGCACCCGGCTGTCGGAGACCCCGCCGCTGGTGCAGGCGCTCGTCGAGGAGTCGGTGCCGCACCTGCGCCCGGCCATGACCACCCTCTCCACCGTGCTGCTGGAGACGCTGATCGAGCGGCACGAGGAGCGGATCGCGCTGGCCGGGACGGCCAACCTCACCCGCGGCGGCCTGCTCGACTTCCAGGGCTCCCTGCGCCCCATCCTGGAGGCGCTGGAGGAGGAGGTCGTCATGCTCAAGCTCATCGGCGAGGCGGAGCCGAGCACGACGCGGGTGCTGATCGGCGACGAGAACGAGATCGACAACCTGCGCGCCGCCTCGGTGGTCAGCACCGGCTACGGGCCGGGCGCGACCAGCGTCGGCGGCCTCGGCGTGCTGGGGCCGACCCGGATGGACTACCCCGGCACCATCGCCACGGTGCGGGCCGTGGCACGCTACGTGGGCGAGCTGCTGGCCCAGAACTGACCAGTCAGGGCCGACGGCCGGCTCCGGCCGCCGACCGGCGCAACGCGAGACGAACATGAGGACACGGAACGCAGTGGCCAGGGACTACTACGGCATTCTCGGCGTGAGCCGGGAAGCCTCCGACGACGAGATCAAGCGCGCCTACCGCAAGTTGGCGCGGCAGTTCCACCCGGACGTGAATCCGGATCCGGAGGCCCAGGAGAAGTTCAAGGACATCAACGCCGCGTACGAGGTCCTCTCGGACGACCGGAAACGGCAGATCGTCGACCTGGGCGGTGACCCGCTCGCCCCCGGGGGCGGGGGCGCGGGTGGCCCGGGCGGCCCCGGCGGCGCCGGCCCGTTCGTCGGCTTCCAGGACATCATGGACGCGTTCTTCGGCGGCGCGGCCGGCGGTTCGCGGGGTCCGCGACCGCGGACCCGGCCCGGCGCCGACGCGATCCTGCGGCTAGAGCTGGACCTGCACGAGACCGCGTTCGGCGTCGAGGCGCCGATCACCGTCGACACCGCCGTGCTCTGCACCACCTGCTCCGGCGCCGGCACGGCGGCCGGCACCCACCTGGCCACCTGTGAGGCGTGCGCCGGCCGGGGCGAGGTGCAGTCCGTGCAGCGCACCTTCCTCGGCCAGGTGGTCTCCGCTCGGCCGTGCACGGTCTGCCAGGGCTACGGCACCACCATCCCGCACCCGTGCCCGACCTGCGCCGGCGACGGCCGCGTCCGCACCCGCCGTTCGCTGACCGTCAAGATCCCGGCCGGCGTCGAGGACGGCATGCGCATCCGCCTCGCCCAGCAGGGTGAGGTCGGCCCGGGCGGCGGCACGGCCGGCGACCTCTACGTGGAGATCCACGAGCGGCCCCACGACGTCTACTCCCGCAAGGGCGACGACCTGCACTGCCGGGTCACGGTGCCGATGACCGCGGCGGCCCTCGGCACCCGGCTGACCATCAAGACGCTGGACAGCGAGGAGACGGTCGACGTCAAGGCCGGCACCCAGCCGGGCAGCACGCTGCGGCTGCGCGCCCGGGGCGTGCCGCACCTGCGTGGCACCGGCCGGGGTGACCTCTACGTCCACCTCGACGTGCGCACCCCCACCAAGCTCGACGCCGACCAGGAGAAGATGCTGCGCGACTTCGCCAAGACCCGGGGCGAGGAGGTCGCCGAGCTCACCAAGCAGGGCGGCTTCTTCTCCCGGATGCGCGACGCCTTCAACGGCCACGCCTGAGCGGCCTGACCGCCCCGGCGTCCGCCGGGGCGGCTAGCCTGATCGTCGTGTCCGCGCCGCTGTTCCTGGTCGAGTCGCTGCCCACCGCCGACCAGCTCACCCTGGGCGGCCCCGAGGGGCACCACGCCGCCACGGTGCAACGACTGCGCGTCGGCGAGGAACTCCTGCTCGCCGACGGCCGGGGCGGCACCGCGTCCGCGGTGGTCACGGCCGTCGGCCGGGGCAGCCTCGACCTCGAGGTCACCTCCCGGGGGTACGTGGACGCGGCCGTCCCCCGGCTCGTCGTGGTGCAGGGCATCGCCAAGGGCGACCGGGGCGAGCTGGCCGTGCAGGCGATGACCGAGGTCGGGGTGGACGAGATCGTGCCCTGGGCGGCGTCCCGCTCGGTGGCGCAGTGGCGCGGCGACCGGGGCGCCCGGGCCCGGGAGAAGTGGGTGGCGACGGCCCGGGAGGCGGCGAAGCAGGCCCGCCGGTCGTGGCTGCCGGTGGTGGCCGGCGCCCCCGACGAGTCCACCGCGACGGTGGCCCGCCGGATCGCGGGCGCCGCCGCGACGTTCGTCCTGCACGAGGAGGCGCGGGAGCGGCTGACCACCGTCGAGCTGCCCGCCGCCGGTGAGATCGTGCTGGTCGTCGGCCCGGAGGGCGGCATCGCCCCGGCCGAGCTGACCGCCTTCACCGAGGCCGGCGCCCGGCCGGTGCGGCTGGGGCCCTCGGTCCTGCGTACGTCGACCGCCGGGGTGGCTGCCCTCAGTGTCCTGGCCACCCGCCTCGGCCACTGGTGACCGCCGGCGGCACCCGACCCGACGGGGGCGGTCACGAGCGGTGCGGCCTCGTCGGCGACCGTCGCTGGCCACGGCATCTCGTCCGGGATGGTCGGGGCGCGCGTCCGGCGGGGGTCAGAGCCTGGGAAAGACGTGCACCGTCTGCTCCTCCGGGTCCAGGTCCAGCCCGGCCGGGCCGATGATCAGCGGGTCCGGTACGCCGACCACCTCGTGGTCCTTGTCGTAGTAGTCGAAGCGGCTCAGCACGTGGCGCATCGCCTCGATCCGGGCCCGCTTCTTGTCGTTGCTCTTCAACACCGTCCACGGTGCGTCGGCGGTGTCGGTGTAGAAGAACATCGCCTCCTTGGCCTCGGTGTACTCGTCCCACTTGTCGAGCGAGGCGATGTCCATGTCGGAGAGCTTCCACTGCCGCACCGGGTCCACCTGGCGGACGGCGAACCGGGTGCGCTGTTCGTTCTGGGACACCGAGAACCAGAACTTGACCAGGCGGATGCCCGAGCGCACCAGCATCCTCTCCAGTTCGGGGGCCTGGCGGAGGAACTCGAGGTACTCCTTGCGGGTGCAGAAACCCATCACCCGCTCCACCCCGGCGCGGTTGTACCAGGACCGGTCGAACAGCACGATCTCGCCGGCCGCCGGCAGGTGCCCGAGCCACCGCTGGAAGTACCACTGGGTGGACTCCCGCTCGTTCGGCTTGGCGAGGGCCACCACCGACGCGCCGCGCGGATTGAGGTGCTCCATGAAGCGCTTGATCGTCCCGCCCTTGCCGGCCGCGTCGCGCCCCTCGAAGAGGATCACGAGCCGCTCACCGGACTCCCGGATCCAGTCCTGGAGCTTCAGCAGCTCGATCTGGAGCAGCCGCTTGTGGTGGTCGTACTCCGTGCGCTCCATGCGCTCGTCGTACGGGTAGTCCTCCCGCCAGGTGTCCACCGGGCTGCCGTCCGGGCGCAGCAGTACGGGATCGTCGTCGTGACCGTCGACCACCTGGTAGTCGTCGGTGAGGTCCAGCACGCTGTCCGTCATGCCGGCAACCCTTACCCCGGCAGTGCCCACCGTCACCCCCGCCACGCTGGGAGTTCGCTGAGGACCGGGCCGGTCAGCTGCGCAGGTAGGAGGCGCCGTTGAGGTCGACGATGGTGCCGGAGGCCCACTCCGCCTGCGGGGAGGCGAGCCAGTGCACGGCGGCGGCGATCTCCTCGGGGCGGGCCACCCGGTTGAACGGGCTCTGCGCCCGGATCGCGGCGCCCCGCTCCCCGCTCAGGTGTCCGGTGGTCATGTCGGTCTCCACGAAGCCCGGGGCGACCGTCGCGATCGTGATGCCGTACGGGGCGAGGGCCACCGCCAGCGACTGCCCCAGCGCGTTCAGCCCCGCCTTGCTCGCCCCGTACGCCGGCTGCTCCGGCTCGCCCCGGAACGCCCCGCGGGAGGAGACGTTGACGATCCGGCCGCCCCGGTCGCGGCCCGTACGGCGTCCGGGTCGGTGAGGTCGGCGCGGACCACGACGTGCCCCTCACCGGGCAGTTCGGCGCGTAGCCGCTCGGCCAGCTCCGCCGAGTCCCGGTGGTGGATCGCCACCCGGTCGCCGCCTGCCGCGAACGCGGTCGCCACCGCCCGCCCGATGCCGCGCGAGGCCCCCGTCACCAGTACCGCCCGTGAAGTCACGCCGGCCATCATGCCCGGCCCGCCCGGGTGCAAGGAAGGGACCCTTCCGCTACCGAAGGCGTTGACAGGGTGCCCTTCCTTACACTGCCCCGCATGGGAACCGACTGCCTCTTCTGCCGCATCGTCGCCGGCGAGATCCCGGCCACGATCGTCCGGGAAACCGCCACCACGCTCGCCTTCCGTGACATCGACCCGAAGGCGCCGGTGCACGTGCTGGTCATCCCGAAGGAGCACTACGCCGACGTGGCGGCCCTCGCCCAGGGCGATCCGGCGCTGGCCGGGGAGGTGCTCGCCACGGCCGCCACCGTGGCCGAGGACGAGGGACTGCTCGGTGACGGCTTCCGGCTGATGTTCAACACCGGCGCGTACGGCGGCCAGGAGGTCTTCCACGTGCACGCGCACGTGCTCGGCGGGGCGCCACTGGGCCCGATGCTGGCCCGGAACCTCGCATGACGGCGGTCGACGACCGCCTGTCGCGGATGGTCCGGACGGTCCAGGCGCAGGCCCGGGTGCCGGCGGTGTCGGCGGCCCTGCACCGGGCGGACCGCCCGCTCTGGACGTGCGCCGTCGGCGGGACCGGCAACGACACCGAGCTGGGGCCGGGCACCCGGTTCCGGATCGGGTCGGTCACGAAGACGTTCACCGCCGTGCTGACCCTCCAGTGCCGCGACGACGGCCTGCTGGACCTCGACGATCCGCTGGACCGGCACCTGGACCTGCCGGCCCACGGCGAGCTGACGGTGCGCCGGCTGCTGTCGCACACCGCCGGCCTGCAACGCGAGCCGTACGGCGACGTCTGGGACACCCTGCGCACGCCGGACGCCGACGGGCTGGTCGCCGACCTGGCCCGGGCCGAGCGGGTGCTGCCCCCGGGCCGCCGCTACCACTACTCGAACCTCGGCATGGCGCTGCTCGGCCGGCTCGTCGGCCACCTGCGGGGCGGCACCTGGGCGGAGGCGCTCGCCGAGCGGGTGCTGACCCCGCTGGGACTGGCCGCGACCTCGACGGAACCCGGGCCGCACGCCGCGACGGGGTTCCTGGTCGACGCCTACTCCGACGAGGCGCGCCCCGAGCCGCCGACCGACTTCAGGGCGGTCGGTCCGGCGGCGCAGCTCTGGAGCACCGCCTCCGACATGGCCCGCTGGGCGGCCTTCCTCGCCGACCCGGCGGCGCTGGACCCGGCCGGCGCCGTGCTCGCCCCGGCCACGCTGGACGAGATGCGCTGGCCGGCGACGGTCACCGACGAGACGCTCTGGGCCGGCGGCTTCGGGCTGGGGCTGATCCTGGTGCCGCAGGGCAAGCGGATCATGCACGTCGGCCACGACGGCGCGATGCCCGGCTTCCTGGCCGGCGTCTACGGCCGGCGCGGCGGGGAGGGCACTCCCGGCGCCATGGGGGTCGCGGTACTCGGCTCCTCCGGCACCGCCGGCGAGGTCCTCGACCTGCCGCACCGGCTGCTGGCCGCCGCGGTCGAGCACGACCCCGCCGACGTCACGCCGTGGCAGCCGGGCCCGCCCGCCCCCGAGGGCGTACGCGGGCTGCTCGGCCGCTGGTGGGGGGAGGGTTTCGAGTACGTCTTCTCCTGGCACGACGGCGAGCTGCGGGCCCGGGGCGCCGACGATCCGGCCGGAAAGCCGCCGTCGGTCTTCGTCGCGCTGCCGGACCGGCCGGACGTGTTCCGCACGGTCTCCGGCCGGGAGGCGGGGGAGCTGCTCCGGCTGACCCGGGACGAGCGCGGCACGGTGGTGCGGATGCACTGGGCGACCTACCGGTTCACCCGGCACCAGGAGACCTTCGAGCGGTACGACTTCCGAGCCGGCTCCTGACGTGCGCGACCGGACGGCCCGGACGGACCAGCCCCGGCCGGATCCGTCCGGGCCGCGGACGAGGTGACCGGTCCGCCCGTGCCCCACGCGCGGAAATGGGCAGGGTGCCGCCGCTGTTGGAAAGATAAGATGGCAGTAACGTCAGCGCGCCGCGCCAGCAGGCCGGCGCCGAGATCGAGAGCAGGTGCGCAGGGCCCCTCGGCCCGACCTATGACCGGCACCCCACCTCCCGGCCCGCCCCGGGTGCAGACCAGGATCACCGTCCCGGATTCCAAGATCATGGTCAACCTGCTCGGCGCGGGTGACGAGATCCTGCGACTGGTCGAGCGCTCGGTCGACAGCGACGTGCACGTCCGGGGCAACGAGATCACCATCACCGGCGCCCCCGCCGACAACGCCCTCGCCGAGCGGATCTTCAGCGAGCTGCTGGAACTCATCGAGAAAGGCGAGACCCTGACCACTGACGCCGTGCGGCGTACCGTCGGCATGCTCGAGCAGGGCGGCGCCGAGCGGCCCGCCGAGGTCCTGACGCTCAACATCCTCTCCCGGCGCGGCCGCACCATCCGTCCCAAGACGCTGGGGCAGAAGCGCTACGTCGACGCGATCGACGCGCACACCATCGTCTTCGGCATCGGCCCCGCCGGCACCGGCAAGACCTACCTGGCGATGGCGAAGGCCGTCCAGGCGTTGCAGGCCAAGCAGGTCAACCGGATCATCCTGACCCGGCCGGCGGTCGAGGCGGGGGAGCGGCTCGGCTTCCTGCCCGGCACGCTCAACGAGAAGATCGACCCCTACCTGCGCCCGCTCTACGACGCGCTGCACGACATGCTCGACCCGGATTCCATCCCCAAGCTGATGGCGGCGGGCACGATCGAGGTCGCGCCGCTGGCATATATGCGGGGAAGAACTTTGAATGACGCCTTCATCATCCTCGACGAGGCGCAGAACACCACGCCCGAGCAGATGAAGATGTTCCTCACCCGGCTCGGCTTCAATTCCAAGATCGTCGTCACCGGTGACGTCACCCAGGTGGACCTGCCCGGCGGCACGACCAGCGGCCTGCGGGTGGTCCGGGAGATCCTGGAGAACGTGGAGGACGTGCACTTCGCCGAGCTCTCCAGCTCCGACGTGGTCCGCCACCGGCTGGTCGGGGAGATCGTCGACGCGTACGCCCGCTGGGACGAGCGGGAGAACCAGCAGGCGCAGAGCGTGCACGCCGTGCCGGGGCGGTCCGCCCAGGGCGGCCGGGCCGGCCGGCGCCGCTAGACCGAGGGAAGACTGTTGTCCATCGAGATCGCCAACGAGTCGGGTGTCGACGTCGACACCGACGCCGTGCTCGCCGTGGCCCGGCACGCCCTCGACGAGATGGGGGTCAACCCCCTCGCCGAGCTGTCCGTGCTGCTGGTCGACATCGACTACATGACCGAGCTCAACCACCGGTGGATGGGCGGCGACGGCCCGACCGACGTGCTCGCCTTCCCCATGGACGAGGGCAGCGTCGACCACGGGCCCGGTGAGACGTCCGCCGCCGGCGGCGAGCCCGCACTGCTCGGCGACATCGTGCTCTGCCCGGAGGTGGCGGCCAAGCAGGCGGCCACCGCCGGTCACGCCGCCGCCGACGAGCTGCACCTGCTCACCGTGCACGGGGTGCTGCACCTGCTCGGCTACGACCACGCCGAGCCGGAGGAGGAACGGGAGATGTTCGCCCTCCAGGCCCGGCTGCTGGCGAGCTGGCGGTCGACCCGGTCCCGGTGATGGCCACCCCGACACTGGCGGCCGCCGCCACCGGCCTGCCCGACCTGCAACTGCTGGTCTTCGCGGCCGGCCTGGTGGTGCTGGCCGGCCTCATCGCCATGACCGAAGCGGCCCTCGCCGCGGTCTCGCCCGCCCGCGCCGCCGAGCTGGCCCGCGACGGCGCGCGGGGCGCACGGACGCTCCAGGCCGTCGCCGGGGACGTGGTCCGCCACCTCAACCTCCTGCTCCTGCTGCGGCTGCTCGCCGAGCTGACCGCCACCACCCTGGTGGCGCTGGTCGCGGTCGACACCTTCGGCGCGGGCTGGCGTGCGGCGCTGGTCACCGCCGGCGCGATGACCGTGATCAGCTTCGTGGTGGTCGGGGTCGGCCCCCGGACCATCGGTCGGCAGCACGCGTACGTGGTCGGGCGGTCCGTCGCCCCGCTCGTCCGCTGGCTGGGCCGGGCGCTCAACCCGCTCGCCTCGCTGCTGATCCTGATCGGCAACGCGGTCACGCCGGGCCGGGGCTTCCGGGAGGGGCCGTTCGCCACCCAGGTGGAGCTGCGCGAGCTGGTCGACCTGGCCGAGCAGCGCGGCGTCGTGGAGCACGGCGAGCGGCAGATGATCCACTCGGTCTTCGCGCTCGGCGACACCATCGCCCGGGAGGTGATGGTGCCGCGTACCGAGATGGTGTGGATAGAGGAACGCAAGACGCTCTCCCAGGCGTTGGCGCTCTTCCTGCGCTCCGGTTTCTCCCGGATCCCGGTCATCGGCGAGAGCGTCGACGACGTGCTCGGCGTGCTCTACCTCAAGGACCTGATCCGGCGGACCCAGGGCGGTGCCCCGGAGGACCGGCAGCTCCCGGTCGCCGAGCTGATGCGCCCCGCCACCTTCGTGCCCGAGTCCAAGCCGGTCGACGACCTGCTCTCCGAGATGCAGGCCGCCCGCAACCACCTGGTCATCGTCGTCGACGAGTACGGCGGCACCGGCGGGCTGGTCACCATCGAGGACATCCTGGAGGAGATCGTCGGTGAGATCACCGACGAGTACGATGTCGAGCGCCCGCCGGTCGAGCACCTCGACGACGGGGCGGTGCGGGTCACCGCGCGGCTCCCGGTGGAGGATCTGGGCGAGCTGTTCGACACCGACCTCCCCACCGACGAGGTGGAGACCGTCGGCGGCCTGCTCGCCCAGTCCCTGGGCCGGGTCCCGATCCCCGGGGCGCAGGTCGAGGTCGCCGGGCTCCAGTTGGTCGCCGAGGGCACCACCGGCCGACGCAACCGGATCGACACCGTGCTGGTGAGCCGGGCGGAGTCGACCGACACGCAGAACGGCCCGGGGCGTGGCGAGCACGCCGAGCCCCGGGACGACACGAACCGATCCGAGGAGAGGCAACCCGCCGATGCCTGAGTCACCCGCCGTACCGGCCGCCCGGCCCACCCCGTCCGACCCGGTCGAGCTGAGCGCCGAGGACGGCAAGCTGGTCGTCCTGGCGCGGGGCGCGCGTGGCCGGGTGGGCGCCGTGGAGGGCGCGGCGGTCCGCGACCAGGACGGTCGGACGTACGCGGCGGCAAGCGTGTCGCTGCCCTCGTTGACGATCACCGCGCTCCAGCTCGCGGTGGCGTCCGCGGTGGCGGCCGGCGCGACCCGGCTGGAGGCCGCCGTGGTGGTCACCGAGGCGTCGACGCTGGACGGCGCGGGGCACGCGGCGGTACGCGACCTCGCCGCGGACGCGCCGATCCACGTGGCCGCCCCGGACGGGTCCGTCCTCGGCACGGTGGTCGAGTGAGCGATCTCCAGCCGCGCCCCTACCGGGCCGGGTTCGCCTGTTTCGTCGGCCGGCCGAACGCCGGCAAGTCGACGCTGACCAACGCGATCGTCGGGCAGAAGATCGCCATCACCTCGAACAAGCCGCAGACGACCAGGCACATCATCCGGGCCGTCCTGCACCGCCCGGAGTCCCAGCTCGTGCTGGTCGACACCCCGGGCCTGCACCGCCCCCGTACGCTGCTCGGCGAGCGCCTCAACGACCTGGTCCGGCAGACCTGGAGCGAGGTCGACGTGATCGGCCTCTGCATCCCGGCGGACGAGCCGATCGGGCGGGGCGACCGGTTCATCACCGGCGAGCTGGCCGAGTTGAAGGCCACGGTGCTGGCGGTGGTCACGAAGACCGACCTGGTGGACCGCAAGCGGCTGGCCGAGCAACTGCTCGCGGTCAGCGAGCTGGGTGAGTTCGCCGAGGTGGTGCCGGTCAGCGCGGTCTCCGGGCACCAGGTGGACACCCTGGTCGACGTGATGACCGGCTACCTTCCCGAGTCGCCGCAGCTCTATCCCGACGACATGCTCACCGACGACCCGGAGCAGGTGCTGGTCGCCGAGCTGATCCGGGAGGCCGCCCTGGAGGGCGTCCGCGACGAGCTGCCGCACTCCATCGCGGTGGTCGTCGAGGAGATGGTCCCCGAGGGCCGGCTCATGAAGATCTATGCCGATGTCTACGTCGAGCGCCCCAGCCAGAAGGCGATCGTGATCGGCCACCGGGCGAGCCGGCTCAAGCACGTCGGCACCACCGCCCGCCGGCAGATCGAGGAGCTGCTCGGCACCCGGGTCTACCTCGACCTGCACGTCCGGGTGGCGAAGGACTGGCAGCGGGATCCGAAGCAGCTACGCAAGCTGGGCTTCTGACGCCAGGGGCCGGGGCGCGCCGCGTCCCGGCCCAGAGCCCGTCCGACGCATGATCGGTATCGGTCGGACGTATGGAAGATGTCACCTTCTGGTGGGTTCTCTTCTGTTTGGCATGCTCGGCCCGGAGGGTAGGGGGTAGGAGAGCCCCCGTATCCCCGGACATAGATGCAGGCTGATGCGAAACCGATACCTGGACCTGCTCCGCTTCCTGGCCATCGTTCGAGTCGTCGTCTACCACGTCACAGGTTGGGCCACGCTGACCCTCGTCTTCCCGGCGATGTCGGTGATGTTCGCGCTCGCCGGCTCGCTGATGGCGGCCTCACTGCACCGGTGGGGGCCGGGGGCGGTCGTGCGCCGGCTGCGGCGCCTGCTGCCGTCGCTGTGGGTGCTCGCCGCCGTCTTCGTGCCGGCCATGCTGCTCACCGGGTTGCCGCTGAGCCCGAAGGTGCTGCTCTGGCTCTTTCCCATCGCCGACCCGCCGGCCAACGGCTGGGGCGCGATCGCGCTCAGCGTGATCTGGTACCTGCGCGACTACCTCTGGTTCGTGCTCGCCTCGCCGGTGGCCCTCTGGCTGTTCCGGCGCGCCCCGGTGCCGACCCTGATCGCCCCGTACGCCCTGCTCGCGGCGGCCGAACTGGGCCTGCTCCCGGCGCTGCCGGTGGCGCTGCACCAGTTCGGGCTCTACTTCGGGGCCTGGCTGCTCGGCTTCGCCCACCAGGCCGGCATGCTGCGCCGCCTCGCCAACCGGGTGCTGGTCCCGGTCGCGCTGGCCCTCGCCGCCGCCGGGGCCGCCTGGATCGTCACCCACCCCGGACCGCGCGGGTACGACCTGAACGACAACCCCCTGGGCAACGCCCTCTGGTCGGCGGCCTTCGTTCTCGTGCTGCTCGGTCGGGGGCCGGCGAGCGCACCCTGGGTGGACCGCAGCGCCGCGTTCGGCCGGGTGGTGACCATCTTCAACCGGCGGGCGCTCACCGTCTACCTGTGGCACATGCCGTTCGTGGTGGCGCTCACCCCGCTGGTCGACGTGGTGGGCTGGTCGCACCAGGACCCGCTCGGCCTGGCGATCCGGGTGGCGCTGGTCTTCGCGCTGGTCGCGGCGGTGACCGCCCTCGTCGGCTGGGTGGAGGACGTGGCCGCCCGCAGGCCGCCGGAGCTGGTCCCCGGCCGGGCCCGCCCCGGCCCGGCCACCATCGGCGCGCCCGCCGACGGCAGGGCCGGCGGACCGGCCACCCGGCACGGGGGCGACGGCAGGGCCGGCGGACCGGTCAGCGTGCGGGCGGTGGTGCCGGCGCCCCGGGCCGCGCGCGAGCCGGAGACCGTCGAGATCAACGCTGGGTGAGCGTGATGTCGCCGCTGCCGGTGGAGAGGTCGAGCACCAGCGTGGCGGACGGGTCGTCGGTGACGCCCAGCTCGGCGTCGCCGCCGTCGGTGGTGGAGCGGACCCGGTAGCGGCCCGCCGGCACGACCAGATCGACGCTCCCGCTGGAAGCGTGCACCCGCGCCGAGGCCGGCGTCGTGAGGTCGACGGTGATGTCCCCGGAGCCCGTCTCCGCGTCCACCCCGCCGCCGAGGCGGTGCCCGGTGATGTCGCCCGACGAGGTACGCAGCGTGGCCGCGGCCGCGACCTCGTCGACCTCGACGTTGCCGGAGCCGGTCTGGGCGCGTACGGGCCCGCCAGCGCCGGCCACCTGGATGTTGCCGGAGCCGGTCTCGGCGCGTACGGGGCCGCTGGAGGCGGTCACCCGGATGTTGCCCGAGCCGAGCCGCATCTCCACCGGGCCCACCCTGCTCAGGTCGACGTCACCGGAGCCGGTCTCGCCCTTCACGCTCACCCCGTCCGGGGCGGTGACCTCGTAGGAGATGCTGCACCGGGAACCGCAGTCGGTGTCCAGCACCAGCTCGCCGCCCTTGACCTCGTACGTCGCGTCGGGCTGACCGCCCTGGTAGCGCACCACCCGCTTGATCCGCACCTCGTCCTGCGCGCCGATGGCGCGGACGGTCACGTCGCCGGCCCCCGGGAGCACCCGGATGCTGTTGATCCGGACCGCCTCGGTGTTGTCGTAGTCGAGCCGGCGGAAGGACAGGTTGTCGCACCCGGCGGCGACGATCAGGGTGGTGGCCGCAGCGAGCGCGGCGGCGGTGCGGTGCAGAGCCATGCGAGCACGCTACGAGGCGTGACGGCCCCCGCGCATCGGGGTTCCGCGCGCGGACACCCCGAGCTGACCCTGATTCCGCACCCCGAGAGAGAATGGTCCGATGGCCGGGTACCGCCGACAGCTCTACCGCGACGACGCGGTGGTCCTGCGCGTGCAGAAGCTCGGCGAGTCCGACCGGATCATCACCCTGCTCACCCGCCGGCACGGCCGGCTCCGCGCAGTGGCCCGGGGGATCCGCCGCACCACCAGCAAGTTCGGTGCCCGGCTGGAGCCGTTCGGTCACGTCGACCTCCAGCTCGCCGGCGACCCGAAGGGCAACCTGGGCAGCTCGCTGCACACGGTCAGCCAGGTCGAGGGCATCGACCTCTACGGCAAGCGGTTCCTCGGCGACTATCCCCGCTACACGGCGGCCAGCGCGATCGCCGAGACCGCCGAGCGACTCACCCCCGTCGAACGGGAGCCGTCGCTGCGGCTGTTCCAGCTCACCCTGGGCGCGCTGCGGGCGCTCGCCGAGGGCAGCCACGCCACCACCCTGGTGCTCGACGCGTACCTGCTGCGGGGCATGACGCTCGCCGGCTGGGCGCCGGCGCTGACCGCCTGCGCCGTCTGCGGCACGCCGGGGCGGCACCGGGCGTTCTCCGTACCGGCCGGGGGCGCGGTCTGCCCGGACTGCCGGCCGCCCGGCGCGGCCCATCCGGCCCCGGCCACCATCGACCTGATGTCCGCGCTGACCAGCGGCGACTGGCGGGTCGCCGACGCCACCGAGACCGGCGTACGCCGGGAGTGCAGCGGCCTGGTCGCGGCACACCTGCAGTGGCACCTGGAGCGCGCGCTACGCTCGCTGCCGCTGGTCGACCGGGGCGCCCCGGGGGCCGGCCCGGTCCCGCCGCCGCCCGGCGTCGGGTCCGGTGCGGACGGTGTGAACAGGGGGAGAACCGAGTGATCCGATCGATGAGGGCCGGGCGTCGCGAGCCGGTGCCGCCGACTCCGCACCCGTCGGGCGCCCGGCCGCCGGCGCTGCCCGCCGACGCGGTGCCGAAGCACGTCGCCGTGGTGATGGACGGCAACGGCCGGTGGGCCAAGGATCGCGGGCTGCCCCGCACCAAGGGCCACGAGGCGGGGGAGTTCTCCCTCTTCGACACGGTCGAGGGCGCCATCGAGATGGGCATCCCCTACCTGTCGGCGTACGCCTTCTCCACGGAGAACTGGCGGCGCTCGCCGGACGAGGTCCGGTTCCTGATGGGCTTCAACCGCGACGTCATCCGCCGCCGCCGCGACCAGCTGGTCGACCTGGGGGTGCGGGTGGTCTGGTCCGGCCGGGCCGGCCGGCTCTGGAAGAGCGTCATCTCCGAGCTGCAGACGGCGGAGGAGATGTCCCGGGGCAACTCGACGCTGACCCTCCAGTTCTGCGTCAACTACGGCGGTCAGGCCGAGATCGCCGACGCCGCCGCCGCCATCGCCCGCGACGTGGCGGCGGGCCGGCTGGACCCTGAGAAGGTCAACGAGAAGACCGTCGCGAAGTACCTCTACCACCCGGAGATCCCCGAGGTGGACCTGTTCCTGCGTCCCTCCGGCGAGGAGCGGATCTCGAACTTCCTGCTCTGGCAGACCGCGTACGCCGAGCTGATCTTCCTCGACACGCTCTGGCCCGACTTCGACCGCCGCCACCTCTGGTACGCCTGCGAGCTCTACGCGCAGCGGGACCGTCGCTTCGGCGGCGCGCTGCCCAACCCGGTCGCCCCGCCGCCCGCCTGAGGCTTACCGCCCGCTCGTACGGGGTACCACGGTGGTCAGCAGCCACCGACGGAGGTGAACCCACATGATCCAGAAGCGTATTGCCCAGTGGGCGATGATGGCCGTCGCCGTGCCGTTGGCGGCGGCGGGCGCGCGCCGGCTCAGCCACACGCTGGAGGCCCGCCGCGGCCCGACCGGGGTGAGCCGCCTGCTCACCAAGGGCGCCGACATGCTCCGCCCGCAGAAGGCGAAGCGCCGCCGCTTCTTCTGACCACGCACCCGCCAACCCGTGACCTGACCCCACCCCCGACCCGTTCGTCGATCATGCAGTCGTGGTGCTCCGCGAAAGCCCCACCCCGGGGCGTTCCGCCCACCGGAAGTGCATGATCGACTCGCGGGTCGGGGGTTTGGGTCAGGTTCTCGTTTCGGTGCGGTCGGTGGGCCAGCTCGTGTGGAAGGTGCCCTCGCGGTCCACGCGCTGGTAGGTGTGCGCCCCGAAGTTGTCCCGCAGCGCCTGGATCAGGGCGGCCGGCAGCCGCTGGGCGCGCAGCGCGTCGAAGTACGCCAGCGACGAGGCGAACGCCGGGGCCGGCACGCCCGCCCGCGCCGCGTCGGCGACCACCCGCCGCCAGCTCGGCACGCCGTCGTTCACGGTGTCCGCGAACCACGGCGCCACCAGCAGCGTCGGCAGGTCGGGCCGCTCGTCGTACGCCTGGCGGATGCGGTCGAGGAAGCGGGCCCGGATGATGCAGCCGCCCCGCCAGATCGTCGCGGTGCCGCCCAGGTCGATGCCCCAGTCGTACTCGCGGGAACCGGCGCGGATGTGGTCGAAGCCCTGCGCGTACGCGACGATCTTCGAGGCGAGCAGGGCGCGGCGGACGTCCTCGACGAAGGCGTCGGGGTCCTCGACCCGCCAGGTCGCGCCCGCCTCCGGAAACGCCTGCCGGGCCGCCTCGCGCTGGTCGGCGTGCCCGGACAGCGAGCGGGCGAAGGTCGCCTCGGCGATGCCGGTGATGGGGATGCCCAGGTCGAGCGCGCTCTGCACCGTCCAGCGACCGGTGCCCTTCTGCTCGGCGCGGTCCAGCACGACGTCCACGAACGCCCGCCCGGTGGCCGCGTCGGTGTGCGCCAGCACGTCGGCGGTGATCTCGATCAGGAAGGACTCCAGCTCGCCGGAGTTCCAGCCACGGAAGATCTCCGCGATCTCCGCCGGCTGCGCGCCCAGTCCGGCCCGCAGCAGGTCGTACGCCTCCGCGATGAGCTGCATGTCGGCGTACTCGATGCCGTTGTGCACCATCTTGACGAAGTGCCCGGCGCCGTCCGGCCCGATGTGCCGGCAGCACGGCACCCCGTCCACCTGGGCGGCGATCCGCTCGAAGATCGGCCCGAGCGTGCGGTACGACTCCGCGGATCCGCCCGGCATGATGCTCGGGCCGCGCAGGGCGCCCTCCTCGCCACCGGAGACGCCGGTGCCGACGAAGTGCAGGCCGTGGGCCCGTAGCGCCTCCTCCCGCCGGCGGGTGTCGGCGAAGTGCGCGTTGCCGCAGTCCACGACGATGTCGCCCGCGTCGAGCAGCGGGACCAGCTCGTCGACCACGGCGTCGGTGGGGCCGCCCGCCTTGACCATCACGATGACCGCGCGGGGCCGCTCCAGCGACGCGACGAAGTCGGCCATCGACTCGGCGGGCAGGAACGTCCCCTCGTCCCCGTGCTCCGCGACGAGGCTGCGGGTGCGCTCCGGCGACCGGTTGTGCACCGCCACGGCGAGACCGTTGCGGGCCAGGTTGCGGGCCAGGTTCCGGCCCATCACCGCCAGCCCGGTCACGCCGATCCGTGCCGTCGCCCGCCCGGCCATCCGTCCGCCCTCCGCCGTCGACACCCGCCGGTGCGACCGTATCGCCGGGCGGGGGGTCCCGGAGGCATGTCGGGCACCCCGTCACCGCCACGTGGCGGTCGCCCCGAAGGGCGCGAGGGCCTGCCGACGATCCCGCGCCGGGCGGCCTCCCCGGGCCGTGATCGGCCAGCCGAGATCCTGCGCCGGAGGGCCTCCGCGAGGCGCGACCGGCCGACCCGCCGGGCTGCCTCCGTGGGACGCGGCCGGCCGGTCCCGGACCCCGCCGGTAATTCGGCTGCGCGCGGACCGGTCGGGCGGCTAGCGTGTGGGCACGCGCAACTGACGCCCCACTTCCGAGCCGACCCGCCGCATCGCCGCGGGTCCGCGTGCTCCCGGGCGTCCGCATTCCGCACCTGCCGTCGAACGGCGGTGTTCCTCGTGGTCGATCCCGGGCAGCTGTCCCGATCCCGCCCGACCGTCGCGTGACGGTCGCCGAACGAGACGGGCCCCGGTCACCGGACGTCGCTCCGGTGCGGCAGGGCCCGCAGACCGAGGAGGCACCGGATGCCCGCCAGGCGCAACCCGAAGAAGTCCCGTACCACCGTCCCCACGCCGTCCGTCGCGGACCTGACGCCCGTCAACCTCGACGAGGTGGCGGTCGCGCCGGTCGTGCCGGCGCTGCCGGTCGACCGGCCAGCGGCGCCGAAGGCCGGTCCGCCGGTCTCCGGCGCCGGCCGCTCCGGCGCGCTGCGCGGCCAGAAGGCCGGGCAGGCCCGCCGGTACGCCTTCCGGCGCAGCTGACGGTGCCGGTCGGGTGGAGTCGTCGTCACGGCGACTCCACCCGGCCCGCCCGCCGATCAGCGGGCGGCGTCAGCCGATCAGCGGGCGGAAGGTGCCGAGCAGCACGCTGACGGTCAGCGCGGCCCCGGCGAGCACCGCCGCGCCGGCGATCAGCAGGCCGTCGGCGGCGACGAAGCGCTGTCGCCGGGCGACGGTGCGCGGGACCCCGGCGTCGAAGCCCCGGGCGTCCATCGCCACGGCCAGCCGGGTGCCCCGGCGGATCGCCCCGACGAGCAGCGCGAAGGCCGTCGACACGAACAGCCGCAGCTTCGCCAGGGGATTACGGCCGGCCTCGACCCCCCGGGCGCGACGCGCCATGGAGATCATCTGCCACTCCTGCCCGAGCAGCGGCACGAGCCGGAACGCGGCCAGCGCCCCGATGGCGAACCGGGCCGGCGCCTTCGCGTTCTGGATCAGCGCGTCCGCCAGGTCGGTCGGGTCGGTGGTGGCGAAGACGATCACGCCGGGCAGCGCCACCGCGAACATGCGCAGCACCAGGCCGAGCGCGGTGAGCAGCACCCCGGAGGTGACCACCACCGGGCCGGCCTCGACCAGCACCCGGCCGGAGCGCTCGGCGGCGAAGAGCACCAGCGTCACCACCACGCCGACCGCGCCGACGAGCAGTGGCCAGGCCCGCCGCGCCAACACCCGGAAACGGACCCCGAACAGCGGCAGCAGGGCCAACTCGACGGCGATCGCGATGGCCGGGGCCACCGGGTCCAGGGTGGCGATCAGGATGAACGAGAACACCAGCGCCGCAGCGAGCTTGGCCACCGGGTTGCGCCGGGCCAGCAACGCCTCCGGCGCGGCGACCGGCTCGAAACTGATCACGCCCGCTCCAGGGTGGGGCGGCGGTCCGGGTGGGTGACCGGTGCGGCGTTCGGGCTGGTCACGGGCGCTCCAGGGTGAGGCGGCGATCTGCCAGGGCGGCGACGAACTCCGGGTCGTGGGTGACGGCGACCAGGCCGTGCCCGGCGTCGCGCAGCTCGGCGAAGAGGTCCACCAGCTCCAGCCAGGTCCGCCGGTCCTGACCGAAGGTCGGTTCGTCGCAGATGAGCAGGCGGGGCGCGGTGGCCAGGGCGGTCGCCACGCTCAGCCGCCGCGCCTCCCCGCCGGAGAGGGTGTACGGGTTGGCGGCGGCGAGTTTCGTCAACCGCAGCCGGGACAGCAGGGTGTCGACGGTGGCGTGGACCGCCGCCTCGGGCTGGCCGGTGCGGCGCGGGCCGAGCGCCAGCTCGTCGAAGACGGTGTTGGTGACGAACTGGTGCTCCGGGTCCTGGAAGACCGAGCCGATCCGGCGGGCCAGCGCCGGGGCGCGCCAGCGGTGCGGAGGCGTGCGGGCGTCGTCACCGGCCAGTGCCGTCGTCGCCGCGATCCGGCCGGCCCCGGGCTTGAGCAGCCCGCCCAGCAGCAGGGCGAGGGTCGACTTGCCGGCCCCGTTGGGCCCGACGACGGCGAGCGCCTCGCCGGCGCGTACCGCCAGGTCGACGGGGGCCAGCCGGGGCGGCAGGCCGAGCCGGTCGGCGGTGAGCAACACGTCGCCGGGCGGCGCAGTCGCGTGGCGGGGCGGTACCGGGCGGCCGGGCACCCAGACGCCCTCGTCGGCGAGCGCGTCGCCGTGCATACCGAAAACGGACTCGGGCGTGCCGTCGGCGCGGACGCCGCCGCCGGGTTCGAGCACGACCACGCGGTCGACCAGGGGCAACGCCTCGGCGACGCGGTGTTCGACCAGGATCAGCGTGGTGTCGGCGTCGAGCGCGCCGGCCACCGCCGCCCGGATCAGCGCCGCGCCGGTCGGGTCGAGGTTGGCGGTCGGCTCGTCGAGCAGCAGCAGGCCGGGGCGCAGGGCCAGCACCCCGGCCAGGGCGAGCCGCTGCTGCTCGCCGCCGGAGAGCGCGGCGGTGGGGCGGTCCCGGGGGTACGGGAAGCCGACCCGGGTCAGCGCCTCGTCGACGCGGGGCCAGATCTCCCCGGCGGGTGTGCCGCGGTTCTCCAGCCCGAACGCCACGTCGTCGCCGCTGCGGGCCATCACGAGCTGGGTCTCCGGGTCCTGGAAGACGATGCCCACCCGCTCCCGGCCCTTGCGGGGGTCGAGCCCGTCGATCTCGACGGTGCCCTCCTGCTCGCCCGAGTCCTCGGGCAGCAGCCCGGCCAGCGCGGCGAGCAGCGTGCTCTTGCCGGCCCCGGAGGGCCCCAGCAGCAGCACCCGCTCCCCGGCTTCCACGCGCAGGTCCACCCCGCGCACGGCCCAGGCCCGCCGCCCGGCGTGCCGCCACCCGAACCCCCGCAACGTCACCGCCCCCACGCCGCCCCCTTCCTTCCTGCCTGCCCGCGGGCGTTGATCATGAGGTTGTTGTCGTTCGGCACGGCGTGTCGTGGCAACAACTTCATGATCAACGCGGCCGGGTCGTGGGTGGGTGGGGTGGGTGCGTGGGGGTGGGGGTCAGATTGGGGTGCGGTCTCGGGCGGCGGGGAAGCGGTCCAGGGCGCCCGTGGTGGCCAGGGCGCGGGTCAGGGCCCAGCCGCCGGCGCCCGCGACGATCGTGGCGCTGACGATGGTGAGCAGGGCGTAGGGGATCCGGTAGCTGCCCAGGGCGTACTCGCTGTTCCAGACGAAGAAGTCGAACAGGGCCGCGCCGAGGCCGGTCAGCGCGCCCGCGATCAGCGCGGTGGGCAGCCGGAACGAGCGGTACCGGAACGCGGCGAAGGCCAACTCGGCGCCGAGCCCCTGGATCAGGCCCTGGACGATGGTGACGCCGCCCCACTCCGAGCCGAGCAGCGCGGAGACCGTCGCCGCCACCGCCTCGCAGAAGAGCGCCGCGCCGGGCTTGCGGATCACCAGACCGCCGAGGACGGCCGGGACCAGCCAGACGCCGTACATGATCGCCTGGCTGGCGGGGAAGAACGCGAACGCCGGGTCGACGGCCCGCCACAGCAGGCCCCAGGCCCAGAAGATGACGCCGAAGGCCACCGCGATCACGGCCGCGACGACGACGTCGACGGTACGCCAGCGGGTGGCGGTGTTGTTGTCTCGCATGATTGCTCCCAGTCCCGAACGAGAACCAGGAGAAGACGCACGCCGCGCCCGGAACGTGCCGGACGTCGACGCGGCTGGAGGTCGACCGAACTCCCTGCGCTGGCATTACCCAGATCAGGTTCGAGGGTCTGCGGGCGGTGCCCGCACTCTCAGCGCTGTGCGCTCCCCTGTCGGATGTGAAGTTGTGGCCCGACGCTAACACCTTTGAAGATCATCGGGCAAAGTGATCTTTCCGCAGCTCACCAGCGCAGTCGATCGACGGCGTCGATTCCGGCCCGGTACTCTCGGGCGGCCACTGGGAATCCGGCAGAGGGACACGTACGTGACATCCGAGGCTGACCGCCGCGCGCCGGACGGGTCGCACCCGGGCGCGGTGGGCGTGGCCGCTCCAGGCGTACGCGAGGAGAAGCCGGCGGCGCCCCGCGGCCCGGACCGGCGGGTCGGGTCGGGTCGGTGGAGGTCCTCGCCGGCCTGCTGATCCTGCTGGTCGTCTTCCGCGAGCCGCTCGCCCGGGCCCTCTCCGCGCCCCGGTTGCAGACCTGGACCACCGTCTTCGTCTCGGTCATGGTGCAGGCGGTGCCGTTCCTGGTCTTCGGGGTGCTGCTCTCCGCGGTGATCGCCGTCTTCGTGCCCCGGTCGTTCTGGGCCCGGGCGCTGCCGCGGCACCCCGCGCTCGCGGTGCCGGTGGCCAGCGCGGCCGGAGTGGTGCTGCCCGGCTGCGAGTGTGGGGCGGTGCCGATCGCCGGGTCGCTGATCCGGCGCGGGGTCACCCCGGCCGCCGCGTTGGCGTTCCTGCTCGCCGCCCCGGCGATCAACCCGATCGTGCTGACCGCCACCGCCGTGGCCTTCCCCGACGACCCGGCGATGGTCCTCGGGCGGGCCGTCGCGAGCCTGCTCGTGGCGATGGTCATGGGCTGGCTGTGGCTGCGCCTCGGCCGGGCCGACTGGATCCGGCTGCCGCGCCGGCCGGAGCTGGACGGCGGCCCGCGCGGGCGGGCGTTCTGGGGGGCGGTCCGGCACGACGTCACGCACGCCGGCGGCTTCCTGGTCATCGGCGCGGCGGCCGCCGCCACGATCAACGTCGTGGTGCCGGAGCGCTGGTTGCAGACGCTCGCCGACGAGCCGGTGCTGTCGGTGCTCGCGCTGGCCGTGCTCGCCGTGCTGCTCTCCCTCTGCTCCGAGGCGGACGCCTTCGTCGCCGCCTCGCTGTCGCAGTTCTCGCTGACCTCCCGACTGGTCTTCCTGGTGGTGGGGCCGATGGTCGACCTCAAGCTCATCTCGATGCAGGCCGGCGTCTTCGGCCGGCGGTTCGCGCTGCGGTTCGCCCCGACCACCTTCGCGGTGGCCGTCACCGTGGCCGCCGCGACCGGGGCGGTGCTGCTGTGAACCGGCAGGCGCAGGCGGTCGTCCTGCTGCTGCTCGGCGGCGCGGTGGTCCGCGCCAGCCTCACCGACCTGCACCTGCGCTACGTCAAGGAGGGTCTGCGGCCCTTCCTGATCGCCGCCGGCCTGCTGCTGGTGGCCGCCGCGGTCATGACCCTCTTCTACGAGCTGCGCCCGCTCCTGCGACGCACGCCCGCCGGCGACCACGACGGCCCGGCCGGTGGATGGCGGCCCCGGCGCGCACCCGGCCCCGACGCTCCCGGCGATGGCGACGACGGGCACGAGGGCGACGGCGGGCACGGCGACGACGACGGGCATGACGGGCACGGGCACCGCGAGCCGCGGGTCGGCTGGCTGCTGATCCTGCCCGTGCTGGGCCTGCTGCTGGTCGCCCCGCCGGCCCTGGGCTCGTACGCGGCCGGTCAGGCCGGCACCGCCGTCACCACCCGGCAGCAGCCGTCCGACTATCCGCCGCTGCCCGCCGGCGACCCCGTGCGGGTGACCGTGCTCGACTACGCCTCCCGGGCCCTGTTCGACCGGGGCACCTCGATCGGCGAGCGCCGGGTCCAGCTGACCGGCTTCGTCACCACCGGCCCCGACGGCCGGCCGCTGCTGGCCCGGATGGTGCTCTCCTGCTGTGCCGCCGACGGGCGGCCGGTCAAGCTGGGCCTGACCGGCGCGGCCCCCGACGGGCTCGCCGACGACACCTGGATCGAGGTGACGGGCCGCTACAGCGACCGCATCGCCCGCGACCCGGTCAACGACGCCGAGATTCCCTACCTGGACGTGGAGTCCTGGCGGCAGGTGCCCGTCCCCCGGCAACAGTACGAGTGACAGGTGGGCCCGGCAGTCCCGGGCGGCCAGGTGCGGCGCTGGGTAGGCTCACGATCATGCGGATCGAGGCCCGGGGGTTCACGTTCGACGTCCGCGTCGGCGGACCGGAGGGCGGCACGCCCGTCCTGCTGCTGCACGGCTTCCCCCAGCACGGCGGGGAGTTCGACGACGTGGTGCCCGCGCTGCACGCCGCGGGCCTGCGCACGTACGCGCCGGACCAGCGCGGCTACTCGCCGGGCGCGCGGCCCGAGGCGGTCGAGGCGTACCGGCTGCCGGAGCTGGTCGCCGACGCGGTGGGCCTACTCGACGCGCTGGGCGTCGACGCGGCGCACCTGGTGGGGCACGACTGGGGCGCGGTCGTGGCCTGGGCCGTCGCGGCCCACCATCCCGAGCGGGTCCGCACGCTGACCGCGGTCTCCGTGCCGCACCCCGCCGCCATGGCGTGGGCGCTGACCGAGGACGCGGGGCAGAAGGCGCGCTCGGCGTACATGACGGTGTTCCGCAAGCCGGGCACGGCGGAGAAGGCGCTGCTGGTGCTGGGCGCGACCGGGCTGCGCCGGATGCTGCACGGGGTCGGCGACGACGCGCGGGTGGCCGCGTACGCGGACCCGATGCGCGAGCCGGGCGCGCTGACCGCCGCCCTGAACTGGTACCGCGCGATGTCCCGCCGGGACCTGGCCGCCATCGGGCCGGTGGCGGTGCCGACCACGTACGTGTGGAGCGGTCGCGACATCGCGATCGGCCGGACCGCCGCCGAGGCGTGCGCCGAGCACGTGACCGCCGACTACCGCTTCGTCGAGCTGCCCCGGGTGAGCCACTGGATCCCCGACGAGGCGCCCGCCGCGCTGGCCGAGGCGATCCTGGCCCGGGTGCACGACCCGGTCTGACCTTCCCCCGCGACGACACCGGGCCGGCGGACGCCGGGCCCACCCCTCACGGAGGTACGACATGGACCGAGCAGACACGACGGTGAAGGCCGAGGACTTCCTGGCCGTGGTGACCGACACGATGCACCGGGTCGCCGAGAGCCAGCGCGAGGCGGTGGGGCGGGCCGCCGACCTGATCGCCGAGGCGGTACGCGCCGACGGCGTGGTCCACGCGTTCGGCACCGGTCACTCCGAGGCGCTGGCCATGGAGATCGCCGGGCGGGCCGGCGGGCTGGTCCCGACGAACCGCATCGCCCTGCGGGACCTGGTGCTGCTCGGCGGCGCCCCGGTCGACGTGCTCGGGCCGCTGCTGGAGCGGGACCCGGCGGTGGCGCACCGCCTCTACGAGCTGGCCCCGGTCGGCCCCCGGGACGTCTTCGTGCTCGCCTCCAACTCGGGCGTGAACGGCGCGATGGTGGAGTTCGCGTCGCTGGTCAGGGAGAAGGGCCACGGGCTCGTTGCGATCACCTCGGCGCAGCACTCCGGGCAGATGACCTCGCGCCATCCGTCGGGACGCAAGCTCGCCGACTTCGCCGACGTGGTGCTCGACAACGGCGCCCCGTACGGCGACGCGACGCTGCCACTGCCCGGCGGGGGCGCGGTCGGCGCGGTGTCGTCGATCACCGCGGCGCTGCTGGCGCAGCAGATCACGGTCGAGGTGGTGGCGCGGCTGCTGGCGGCGGGGGAGCGGCCCCCGGTCTACCTGTCGGCCAACATCGCCGGGGGCGACGAGCACAACAACGCCCTCGAGGCCCGGTACGCGGGCCGGATCCGCCGCGGCTCCTGACGCGTCGTGGCTACGGTCGGCCGCCTGACGATCGACAGGGAACCGGCGCGTCAGACAGTGACGTGAGTCGGTTTCGCGCGTCGACGGGTGGGGCATCAGCGATGCTGCCGCCGGCCGCCCCCGCCGGCAGTACCGTCTGACCGGAGGTAGCGCGTGTCCAAGGAAACCGAGAAGCAGCGCTGGCAGCGCAACTTCGCCGACCTGCTCCAGGAGCTTCGGGTCGCCCAGACCGGCGTGCAGATCCTCTTCGCGTTCCTGCTCACCCTGCCGTTCAGCAACGGCTTCACCCGTACGAGTGGCTTCCAGAAGGACGTCTACATCGTCGCGTTGCTGGCTGCTGCCGCCGCCACCGCGATGATCATCTCTCCGGTGGCGTTCCACCGTGCGCTGTTCCGGCAGGGCCGCAAGCCGGAGCTGGTCCGCTTCGCCCACCGGATGGCCAGCGGCGGGCTCGCCTTCATGCTGATCTCGATGGTCAGCGCGGTGCTGCTGATCACCGACTTCGTGCTGGACCGGAGCATCGCCCTGGTGCTCAGCGGCCTCACCGGCCTCTGGTTCCTCACCTTCTGGGTGTTCCTGCCGTTCTCCCGGCGCAACTGGGGCGAGGACGACGACGATGACGACGACGATGATCCCCGGTCCCTGAGCGACTGACCAACGTCGACACGACTCGATATTTACCGAACGCTACCCCTGGGTAACACCCGGGGGTAGCGTGCTTCTTGTCGCGCACGTTGACGCATCCGGACCGAGGTTCGAGGGGGCCGCCGTGACCACGACACACAACAGCCGACCCGCACCCGACGGATCAGGCGACGACCGACCGCCGGCCGGTGCCGCCGGACCGCTGCCGACGGAGGCCGGCCAGGTCTCCGAGAAGGAGGCCCGCCAGGTCGCCGAGGCGGCCCGGGAGTCCTCCTGGGACCGTCCCAGCTTCGGCAAGGAACTCTTCCTCGGCCGGTTCCGGCTCGACCTGATCAACCCCTGGCCGCGCTCCGACCCGGCGGACGTCGCCCGCGCCGACGAGTTCCTCGGCCGGTTCCGCGAGTTCCTCGCCTCCGACGTGGACGGTGCCGCGATCGAACGGGACGCGTCCATCCCGGACGAGGTGTTCCAGGGAATGGCCCGGCTCGGCGCGTTCGGCATGAAGATCGACCGGTCGTACGGCGGGCTCGGGCTCAGCAACCTGCACTACTGCCGGGCGCTCATGCTGGCCGGCTCGGTCAGCCCGGCGATCGGCGCGCTGCTCTCGGCGCACCAGTCGATCGGGGTGCCGCAGCCGCTGAAGATGTTCGGCACCGCCGAGCAGAAGCAGCGCTTCCTGCCCCGGCTCGCCGCCGGTGAGGTCTCCGCGTTCCTGCTCACCGAACCGGACGTCGGCTCCGACCCGGCCCGGCTGGCCACCACCGCCGAGCCCACGCCCGACGGCACCGGCTACCGCCTCAACGGCGTGAAGCTGTGGGCCACCAACGGCACCGTCGCCTCCCTGCTCGTGGTGATGGCCCGGGTGCCCGCCGCCGAGGGGCGGCGCGGCGGGATCACCGCCTTCGTCGTCGAGGGCGACAGCGAGGGCATCACGGTCGAACGGCGCAACGCCTTCATCGGCCTGCGCGGCCTGGAGAACAGCCTGACCCGCTTCCACGACGTCCTCGTGCCGAAGGAGAACGTCATCGGTGGCGAGGGCAAGGGCCTGAAGATCGCGCTGACCACCCTGAACACCGGGCGGCTGTCGCTGCCGGCGATGTGTGTCGGCGCCGGCAAGTGGGCGCTGAACGTGGCCCGGGAGTGGGCCGCCGACCGGGTGCAGTGGGGCCGGCCCGTGGGCGAGCACGAGGCGGTGGCCCAGAAGCTGTCCTTCATCGCCGCGACGACGTACGGCATGGAGACCATGCTGGACCTCTGCTGCCTGCTCGCCGACGACGACCGTAACGACATCCGGATCGAGGCGGCGCTGGTCAAGCTCTACGCCAGCGAGATGGCCTGGAAGATCGCCGACGAGCTGGTGCAGATCCGGGGCGGTCGCGGCTACGAGACGGCCGACTCCCTCGCCGCGCGGGGCGAGCGGCCGGCCGCCGTCGAGCAGCTGCTGCGCGACCTGCGGATCAACCGCATCTTCGAGGGCTCCACCGAGATCATGCACCTGCTCATCGCCCGGGAGGCGGTCGACGCGCACCTGTCGGTCGCCGGCGACATCATCGACCCGGACGCCGGGCTCGGCCGCAAGGCGAAGGCCGGGGCGCGGGCCGGCGCCTTCTACGCGAAGTGGCTGCCCACCCTCGCCGTCGGCAGGGGACAGCGCCCGTCGGCGTACGCCGAGTTCGGCCCGCTCGCCGGCCACCTGCGGCAGGTGGAGCGCGCCTCGCGCAAGCTGGCCCGCTCGACGTTCTACGCGATGTCCCGCTGGCAGGGCAAGATGGAGCGCAAGCAGGCGTTCCTCGGCCGGGTGGTGGACATCGGCGCGGAGCTGTTCGCGATGTCCGCGGTCTGCGTGCGCGCCTACGCCGAGCGGGACACCCGCCCCGAGAACGTCGAGCTGGCCGACCTGTTCTGCCGGCAGGCCCGGGTGCGCGTCGACGCGCTCTTCGCCGCCCTGTGGGACAACACCGACTCCGTCGACACGGCCGCCGCGAAGCGGATCCTGGCGGGGCGCTACGCCGCCCTGGAGGACGGCGTGCTCACCCCCGCCGACGACCTGCCCTGGGTGGCCCCCTGGTCGCCGGGCCCGTCCACCGCCGACGACACCCGCCGCCGCATCCCACCCCCGCCCCCACCCTCCTCCTGACCAGCCCTCCCCGCCCCCGTACCCAGGCGTCGATCATGCAGTTGTGGCGCCCCACGAAAGGCGCGAAAGCGGCCGTTCCAGGCACCACAACTGCATGATCGCCCGGCCGAGTCGGGCCGAGTCGGGCCGAGTCGGGCCGAGCCGGGCCGAGCCGGGCCGAGCCGGGCCGAGCCGGGCCGGGGCGGGCCGAGCTGGGGCGAGCCGGGCCGGGGCGGGCCGGGGCGAGCCGGGCCGAGCTGGGGCGAGCCAGGGGCGGGCCGGGGCGAGCCGGGGCAGGGTGGGGCAGGGGGTCAGCGGCTTGGGCGTAGGCCGAGGTGGCGTAGTTCCAGGGCGGCGAGGGCGTCGACGGTGGCGTCGTCGCCGCGCCGCCACGACTCGGCCACGTCGGGGGCGATCCGGGTCAGTCGCCCCAGCGGCTGGGTGGCCAGCGCGCGCAGGGCGAGCAGGTCCCGGCCGGCGGGCGCGGCGGCCAGCTTCGCGGCCGAGCCGGCCCGGCGCATCCAGCGCACCCGCAGCGGTAGCCAGCCGAAGAGCACCAGGCCGAGCGGGAAGACCAGCACGGCGACGGCCAGCGCGAGGGCGAGCTGGTCGACCAGTTCCTGCTGGTCGCGTCCCGCCTCGGCCAGCCCCCGGGCGGCGGTGGCGGCCCGCTCGAACGGCGCGGTCAGCTCGTCGCCGACCAGCGGCACCCGGCCGACCTTGCCGCCGGCGTCGGCCAGGTTGTCGGCCAGGCCGCCGCCGGCGCCCTCCAGCTTCTGTCCGGGTACGGCGAGCTTCTGGACCAGGTCGTGCAGCCACAGCGCGCCACGGATCGCGCCGTACACCCAGGCGACGACGAGCAGGTCGGTGATCAACTGTCGGACGGCGGTCGGGAAACGATCGGCGTAGATCTTCACGCCGGACAGCGTGCCACGTGCGCGGGCCCCTGGCACGGCGCGAACGACGGCACTCAGCCCGGCGAACGGCGGGCGCCGACGCAACGGGACCCGGCGCACGGCGCTACGGGCGGGGTCAGCTCGCGCAGGCCGGGCAGGTGCCGAAGATCTCCAGGGTGTGGCTGACGTCGGAGTAGCCGTGCTTCGCCGCCACCCGCTCGGCCCAGCTCTCCACCGTCGGCCCCGCCACCTCCACGGTGCGGCCGCAGGTGCGGCAGACCAGGTGGTGGTGGTGGCCCTCGCTGCACCGGCGGTAGAGGTGCTCGCCGCCCGGCGGGCGCATCACGTCGATCTCGCCCGTGTCGGCGAGCCCCTGGAGCGTGCGGTAGACGGTGGTCAGCCCGACCCGCTCGCCGCGCTCGCGCAGCATCGCGTGCAGCTCCTGCGCGCTGTGGAAGCCCTCCAGCTCGCCGAGCAGCGCGCTCACCGCCGAGCGCTGCCGGGTGTTGCGGACAGTGGAACCCGCCATGATCATGATCCCTCCCCGGCGTGGCTCACCGCGTCGGCCACGATGTGTGCGACGTGCTCGTCGACCAGCGCGTACGCGATCTCGCGACCCCGCCGGGAGCCGCGCACCACGCCGGCGCCCCGCAGCACCCGCAGGTGCTGGGAGACCAGCGGCTGGGCGGCGCCGAGCTTGTCGACCAGCTCGTGCACGCAGCGCTCGCCCTCGGCGAGCTCGCTGACGATGGCCAGCCGGATCGGTGCCGAGAGGGCACGCAACAGCTCGCTCGCGCCCTCGAAGGCGTCGTAGCCTGATCCGTCGGTCACCCTGTAACGGTAACCAATCCCACCGACACGGCGCTGACCAGGATCAGTGGAGCACGACCTCGTGCGGCTCCGGCGCGGGCGCGGCGGCGGGGGTGCGCCGCCGGCGCAGCATCCGCCACGCCGCGCCGAGGACCGCGACCACCCCGAACGAGGCGATCGCCATCAGCACCACCGAGGCGCCGGGGGCGGTGTCGGCGTTCGCGGCCACCCAGACGCCGGAGCCGGCGGCGAAGAGCCCGAGCGCCATCGCCGCCGCCATCGTGCTGCGGAACCCCCTGGTCACCTGCTGCGCGGTGGCCACCGGCACCACCATCAGCGCGCTGATCAGCAGCACCCCGACGGCCCGCATGGCGATCGTCACCGTGACGGCGGTGGCCACGGCGAGCAGCAGGTTGAGCGTGCGCACCGGCAGGCCTGAGACGCGGGCGTACTCCTCGTCGTGGCAGACCGCGAAGAGGGCCGGGCGCAGCGCCAGCATGGTCACTCCGATCGCGACGCCGAGCACCGCGATGGTGGTCAGGTCCTGCGGGGAGATCGTGGTCAGCGACCCGAACAGGTAGGCGTTGAGGTTGGCGCTGGTGCTGTCGGAGAGCCCGACCAGCGTCACGCCGCCGGCGATGCCGCCGTAGAAGAGCAGGGCCAGAGCCAGGTCGCCGGAGGTGCGCCCGCGGGCGCGGACCAGCTCGATGGTGATCGCGCCGGCGGTCGCCACGGCCACCGCGACCAGCACGGGGGAGCGGTTGAGCAGCAGGCCCGCGCCGACGCCGGTGAGCGCCACGTGCCCGACCCCGTCGCCGATCAGGGCGAGCTTCCGCTGCACCAGGTAGATGCCGAGCGCCGGGGCGGCCAGGCCGATGATCAGCGCGCCGATCAGGGCCCGCTGCATGTAGGGGTACTGGAAGAGTTCCATCTCAGCTGCTCCACAGCCCGGCGGGCTCGTCGGGACCGTGCGGGTGCACGTGGTCGTGGTCGGGCTCCGCGTGGTGGCCGGCGGGCTCGGGCACCGCGCCGTCGTGGCAGATCCCACCCTGGTGTACGACGACCGCCCGGCTGATCAGCGGCCGCAGCGGCCCGAGCTCGTGGGCCACCAGCAGCACCGTGCCGCCACCGGCGACGAAGGCGTGCAGCGCGCCGGCGAACGCCTCCTGGCTGGCGGCGTCGACCCCGGCGGTCGGCTCGTCGAGGACGAGCAGCTCCGGCTGGCCGGCCAGCGCCCGGGCGATCAGGGTGCGCTGCTGCTGCCCGCCGGAGAGGGTGGCCACGGGATCGCGGGCCCGGTCGGCCAGCCCGACCGCCTCCAGCGCGGCGGTCACCGCCGCCCGGTCCGCCGCGCCAGCCGGGCGCAGCACCCCGCGTCGGGCGAGCCGGCCGGAGGCCACCACCTCGCGGACGGTGGCCGGTACGCCGCTGCCGGCGCCGAGGCGCTGCGGGACGTACCCGATGCGGTGCCACTGCCGGAAGCGGCGCAACGGGCGGTCGAAGAGGGTGACCGACCCGGAGCTGAGCGGCACCAGGCCGAGCGCGGCGCGGATCAGGGTGGACTTGCCGGAGCCGTTGGCGCCGAGCACCGCGACCACCTCGCCGGCGGTCACGGTCAGCGAGACGTCGCGCAGCACGGGGCGGCCGTCGTAGCCGACCACCCCGTGCGCGACGGTGATGACTGGGGTTGTCACTGGCAGCTCAACGCCGTCCTCAGGGTCGCAAGGTTGGTACGCATCACCGAAAGGTAGTCGCCGCCGCCGGACGACAGCCCCTCCAGGGGGTCCAGCACCGCGGTCTTCGCGCCGACCTCGGCGGCGATGGTCTCGGCCACCTTCGGGCTGACCAGCGTCTCGAAGAAGATCGTGGTGGCCTTGTGCTCCCGGGCCTCCTGGGCGACCTCGGCCAGGCGCTGCGGGGACGGCTCGTTGTCGGGGCTCAGCCCGGTGATGCCGATCTGCTCCAGCTGGTAGCGCCCGGTCAGGTAGCCGAAGGCGGTGTGGCTCACCACGATCTCCCGCCGCTGGCAGGTCTTCAGCCCGGCCGTGAACTCGGCGTCCAGCTTCTCCAACTCGACGCGCAGCGCCTTGGCGCGGGCCGTGTAGTCGGCGGCGCGGTCCGGGTCGGCCCGGCCGAGCCGCTCGGCGAGCTTGTCGCCGACCGTGGCGAGGCGGGTCGGGTCCAGCCAGAGGTGCGGGTCCTTGGCACCGCCCTCCTCGTGGCCGGGCTCCTCGGCCTTGCCCGACTCCTCGGGGTGGGCGTGCTCGCCGCCCTCGTGGTCGTGGTCGTGGCCGCCCGCGGCGGCGTCCAGCAGCGGCTGCACGGTCGACACGTCGAACGCGCGCTCCTTGGCGTTCTGCTCGACGGCCTCGTCCAGCGCCGGCTGGAAGCCCTTGAGGAGCACGACCAGCTCCGCCTCGGCGACCTGGCCGACCTGGCCCGGGTTCAGCTCCAGGTCGTGCGGCTCCGCCCCGGGCTTGACCAGGTTGCTCACCTTGACCGCGTCGCCGCCGATGCGCTCGGCGAGGAACTGCAGCGGGTAGAAGGCGGCCACCACGTCGACCCGCTGCGGGTCGGCGCCGGTCGTGCCGTCGTCGGAACAGGCCGTGACACCACCCAGGGCGAGCAGGGCGGTGGTGGCGACGGCCAGGGTGCGCGGGGCGGAGCGGAGGTTCATGTCATGAACTCTCCGCGACAACGATAATGATTGTCAAAAACGCATGCTTGCATGTCAGAGCAGCTTCACCAGGCCCGCGGTGACCAGCAGGGTGAGCGCCACCAGCCGGATCACCCGGGTCGGCGCCGTCTGCACCGACCAGGTGGTGACCAGCAGCGCGGCCACGGCCGCGGCGAGCAGCAGGGTCAACAGCCCGCCGACCACGCCGGGGGTGAAGAACGCGACAAGCACCAGCACGAGGGTGACCAGGAACACCGTCGTCGGGTTCGCCCGGGCCAACCGGGCCGGCATCCGGCTCTGCGTACGCTGCATCCCACAGACTCTACGAGGAGGAACCCCGTGCTGGTGACGAACCGGTTCGTGGTGGACGTCGATGTCGCCGACGAGTTCACCGAGCGGGCGCACGCCGCCCTCGCCGCCCTCGCGGCCCGCCCCGGTTACCTGCGCGGCCAACTGGTCCGGGCGCTGGACGACCCCCGGCACTGGTGCCTGGTCACCGAGTGGGAGTCGGTCGGCACCTACCGGCGGGCCCTGGGCGGCTTCGACGTCAAGATCACCGCTGTGCCGCTGCTCGCCGAGTCGCTCGACGAACCGTCGGCGTACGAGGCGCTCGCCACCGCCGCCCCGGGCGGGGACGTCGTCGCGGCCGCCAGCGATCGGGCCGCTGGTCCTTACCGCTGAGCCCGTGGGCACTACATTGCTTGCATGACCGCTCCCGGACCGGCGACCCCGCCGGCGTACCCTCCGTCGCCCGGCCAGCAGGGGGCGCAGCCGCCCGCCGTGCCCGGCCCGCCGGCGGACCCGGGCGTGCCCGCCCCGCCGGCCGGGCCGGGGGTCACCCCGCCGTTCGCGGCGCCTCCCACCGAGGGGCGCAACACCCGGCTCTGGCTCGGGCTGGGCGCCGGGGCGCTCGCCGTGCTGCTCTGCTGCGGCGGTGGCGGCGCGGCCGTGGTGGGTCTGGCCGTGACCGGCGTGCAGGCCGTGCGCGAGCAGGGCCGCACCGTCTCCACCGACTACTACCGCGCGCTCGTCGAGCGGAAGTACGGCGCGGCGTACGACCAGCTCTGCGACGACGCGCAGCGGCGCGAGTCACGCCGCGAGTTCGAGCGCCGGGTGGCCGCCGAGCCGCAGATCGCGACCTTCCGGGTGGGCGACGTGGACGCCGTCTCCCTCACCGTGCCCGTCGACGTCACCTACACGGGCGGCCGACAGGACCGGCAGGAGGTCACCCTCGGGCAGGACCAGCAGACCGGCGGCATGGAGGTGTGCGGGGTGAGCTGACCCGCCCCCGGTATTCTGCTGGGCCCGGGACGGCACGGGTCGTACCGTTGTCCCGAACTGTTCCTTCCGTCCTTACCGCGTCCCCGCCGACCGCCAGTCGGCGTAGGAGGAAACATGCCAGCCGACCGTATCGACGCCGTCGTCAGCCTCGCCAAGCGCCGAGGCTTCGTCTTCCCCTCCAGCGAGATCTACGGAGGCACCCGGTCGGCGTGGGACTACGGTCCGCTCGGCGTGGAGCTGAAGGAGAACGTCCGCCGGCAGTGGTGGAAGACGATGGTCCAGCAGCGAGACGACGTGGTCGGCCTCGACTCCGCCGTGATCCTGGCCCGCGACGTCTGGGCCGCCTCCGGCCACCTGGACGCCTTCGTCGACCCGCTGACCGAGTGCCAGTCGTGCCACAAGCGGTTCCGGGCCGACCACCTCGAGGAGGCGTACGAGGCCAAGCACGGCAAGCCGCCGGCCTCGCTGACCGAGCTGAACTGCCCGAACTGCGGCAACAAGGGCACCTTCACCGAGCCGAAGATGTTCAACGGCCTGATGAAGACCTTCCTCGGCCCGGTCGAGAGCGAGGAGGGCATGCACTACCTGCGGCCCGAGACCGCCCAGGGCATCTTCGTCAACTACAAGAACGTCGAGACGGTCGCCCGCAAGAAGCCGCCGTTCGGCATCGCCCAGACCGGCAAGTCGTTCCGCAACGAGATCACCCCGGGCAACTTCATCTTCCGTACCCGCGAGTTCGAGCAGATGGAGATGGAGTTCTTCGTCGAGCCGGGCTCGGACGAGCAGTGGCACGAGTACTGGCTCTCCGAGCGCTGGAACTGGTACCTCGACCTGGGCCTGTCGGAGAGCAACCTGCGCTTCTACGAGCACCCGAAGGAGAAGCTCTCCCACTACTCGAAGCGCACCGTCGACATCGAGTACCGCTTCCAGTTCGGCGGGACCGAGTTCGCGGAGCTGGAGGGCATCGCCAACCGCACCGACTTCGACCTCACCACGCACAGCAAGCACTCCGGCGTCGACCTGTCCTACTTCGACCAGGCCAGGGGCGAGCGCTGGATGCCGTACGTCATCGAGCCGGCCGCCGGCCTCACCCGCGCGGTGCTCGCGTTCCTGCTGGAGGCGTACGACGAGGACGAGGCGCCGAACACCAAGGGCGGCGTGGACAAGCGCACGGTGATGCGCTTCGACCCGCGGCTGGCCCCGGTCAAGGTGGCCGTGCTGCCGCTGTCGCGCAACGAGGCGCTCTCGCCGAAGGCGAAGGGCCTCGCCGCCGACCTGCGCAAGCGCTGGGTGGTGGAGTTCGACGACTCGCAGGCGATCGGCCGCCGCTACCGCCGCCAGGACGAGATCGGCACCCCGTTCTGCGTGACTGTCGACTTCGACACCCTGGACGACAACGCGGTGACCGTCCGGAACCGGGACACCATGGCCCAGGAGCGCATCGCGCTGGACCAGGTCGAGCGCTACCTGATCGAGCGCCTCCCCGGCTGCTGAGCTGTCCAAGGGGCCCGGGCCAGCGCGGAAACGCGCCGGCCGGGGCCCCTTACACTTGTCCGGTGACTGCTGTGACTGCGCCCGCGCTGCGCCCGTTGTCCATCGGGCGGCACGAGGTGTGGCCGCCGGTGGTGCTCGCGCCGATGGCCGGCATCACCAACGTCGGCTTCCGGCAGCTCTGCCGGGAACAGGGCGGCGGCATCTACGTCTGCGAGATGATCACCACCGTCGCGCTTGTCGAGCGGAACCCGAAGACGCTGCGCATGATCGCGTTCGGCGACGACGAGCGACCCCGCAGCCTCCAGCTCTACGGCACCGACCCCGAGATCACCGCCGCCGCCGTGCGGATCGTGGTGGAGAAGGACCTCGCCGACCACATCGACCTCAACTTCGGCTGCCCGGTCCCCAAGGTCACCCGCAAGGGCGGCGGCTCGGCGCTGCCGTGGCGCCGCCGGCTCTTCGCGCGGCTGGTCAGGGCCGCGGTGGACGCCGCGTCACCCGCCGGGGTGCCGGTCACGGTCAAGATGCGCAAGGGCATCGACGACGACCACCTGACGTACGTCGAAGCGGGCCTCGCCGCCCAGGACGCGGGCGTGGCGTCGGTCGCCCTGCACGGGCGTACGGCCGCGCAGCGCTACTCCGGCACGGCGGACTGGGACGCCATCGCGACGCTCAAGCAGGCCCTCGACGTGCCGGTGCTCGGCAACGGCGACATCTGGGAGGCCGACGACGCGCTGCGGATGGTGGCGCACACGGGCGTCGACGGGGTGGTGATCGGCCGGGGCTGCCTGGGCCGTCCGTGGCTCTTCGCCGACCTGGAGGCCGCGTTCGACGGCCGCCCGGAACGCCGCCTGCCCACCCTCGGCGAGGTGGCGCTGACGATGCGCCGCCACGCCGAACTGCTGGTCGACCAGTTCACCGCCGGCTCCCGTACCCCCGCCCGGGGCGAGCGGGACGGCTGCACCGACTTCCGCAAGCACGTCGCCTGGTACCTCAAGGGCTTCCCGGTCGGCAGCGAGCTGCGCCGCGAGCTGGCCATGATCGAGAGCCTGGCCCAGCTCGACGACCTGCTCGCCAAGCTGGACCCGACCGAGCCCTTCCCCGTGTCCACCTTGGGCCAGCCGCGCGGCCGCACCAACTCGCCCGGGAAGGTCTTCCTGCCGGACGGCTGGCTGGCCAGCCGCGACGACGACACCGTCCCGGAGGGCGCCGAACTGGCAGACTCGGGCGGCTGAGCCCCCGGCCGTCACCCTGGGCCTCGGCTCCCGGCTCGGCTCCCGGCTCCCGGCTCCCGCCTCGGCTCCCGGCTCCCGCCTCGGCTCCCGGCTCCCGCCTCGGCTCCCGGCTCCCGCCTCGGCTCCCGGCTCCCGCCTCGGCTCCCGGCTCCCGCCCCGGGCCTCGGCTGCGACGCGGTCCGGCCTGCTCTGCTGCGGACGCCGGATGAAGGTGAAGACTCAGCTGCCCCGGGCTCTGGCTGCGGCTCGGCCCCGGCTGCCGCCCTGGGCCTCGGCTTCGGCTCGGCCCCGGCCTACCCGGCTACGGACGCTGGGGTGAAGGTGAGAGACGACGAAAGGGCCGGCCCCTTGTGGGGCCGGCCCTTTCGTTGGGTGTCGCTGGGTGGTGCGCGGTGCTGGGTGGTGCGTGTCGCGGGTGTGTGTCAGGCGGTGTAGCCGCGGGTGGCGATCCAGTCGGCGAGGTTGTCGACGCTCATCCGGTAGGAGGCCTGGTTGGGGTCCGCAGAGTCGGCGATGGTGACGGTGTTGCCGTTGTCGCGGTAGCCGACGACGCTGATGTAGTGCCCGCCTTCGAAGGAGTGGGTGGTGCCGTCGGTGTC